>PLEX01000126.1 GCA_003136575.1 Bryobacterales bacterium
AGCCGGAGAAGCTTCAGGAGATCCGCGATTCGCTGGGGCCGGAGCCGATCGACCGCGTCTTCCGCAAGTGGCTGAAGCGCATTCCGCTGCCGCTTCAGCCGGAGGACCGCCGCGACGGTTACGACTGGGACCTTTCCATCTGCTGGTGGCCGATCTGCTCGGCGTCGGCCCAACTGAATATACAACCAGCCGGATGACCTACGACCTTCGGTGCTTACGCCTCAAAGGGCTGATCTTCCGGCCGACGGGCACCAACCGCTACTTCCTCACGCCGTACGGCTGGAAAGTGGCCCGATTGTTCTCGCGTCTGGAAGCCCACGTGTTCCGGTCCGCCATGGCGATGTTCACCGGCAACGACGCCGTATGCCGTTTCCTTTGCCGCTTCCCCCGACCGCGTGGACAATCAGCTCGATGAACTGATCTATCAGGCCTTCCCGCAAACGAAGGTTGCCTGAAACCTCGGGAACTCGCCACTTTTATTAAGATCTGACTTATATCAGGCGGCTAGTGGAAGAACTCGGTTTCCGGGTTGGGCGTCATCCAGCAGCTATCCGGACGGGCACATCGACGACCTGGCTGCACAGGTGGGCAATGTACTCGCGAATGTCTTCGGGACCGAGTCGGTCTGTCGAACGGTGGAAATATTGCGCCAACCACGCCGATGTCGTCAGAGCATGGCGGCGGGCGCGTGTCGCATGATCAGCCGATCGTCCTTTCCCGACCGTAAACTATTGGATTGACTTCGCGCGGCACGTCCTGGCAGAACGCGGAGCAATGTGCACAGGGGAGCGCTGTGGCGGACTCTCTGGCGCAGGCGGCAACTCGTTTGCGAAAGGTGAAGCGAACAGGGAGTGCGGCGCGGTCAGCGCAACCGTACCCAAACTGGTATGATGTAACCGTTCGTCGCACGCCGGGAGGCTCTGAGTGCTTAAAACCACGTGGAAGACCGAGCATAAAGGACATGTCATCGAATTGGAGAATCGGCCAAGGCTGGAGCGGCTGATTGTCGATGGAAAGGAAATCGCCAGGGAGCCAGGCGCCACTTGGGAACCGCGCAGCTTTCAGGCGACAATTCCCGACGGGAACCGGTCTATGAAGGTGGACGCCAACACTCGTTTTTCAAGAAGTCCGCGGGGACTCCGATTCACCGTTTCGGTGGATGGCAAGGAGATTTATAGCGAGGTGAAATGGCCGCCCCGGTGGTATCTCCCGTTCGCGGCTGTGGGCCTGATTCTGGCGAGCGTGGTCCTTCGGCTGGTAAGTTAATGAGCCTATCCCACTGCTTCGGCCACGGACGTCTTATCGCGAACATCGTCGAACATGCTCAACAATGCGGCAATCATCGCGGGCCTGTGGTCGCGCCGGAGTGATTCCGCCGTTTCTCTGGTTCCGCGCGCGACCAAAGCCCCCACGATCCGACGTTCTTGATCGGGCAACGCTGGCGCTCGTTCCGCTCAGCCTTGACGGGTACCCGGCGCCGCAAGACCCCGTTCAGCGGCTGGTCTCGATCGATGTCAAATCAGGCGTCGAGAAGCAACTCGCCACGCTGGATGCGCCGCCGGACTCCATCCTGGCCGGGCGCATCAGCCTTCATCCGGACGGCAACCGACTCGCCGTCTCGTTTGTCCGCCAGCACGGCAAGAGCTACATGCTCGAAGACTTCGACGAATCCACATCCTGGTTCGACCGACTGATGCGGCGATTTTTAACTTGAGTCTCGCATAATAGAGTGACACCAACACAGTTATCGGGATTGCACAAATCGGGGACGGACAGTCGACCATGCTGCCGAAGTTCGATTCCTATCGGGTTTCCGGGATTTATCGGGATGCGGTGTAACCGCCGGACTTCGGTAGCCCCGATCAATACGAGGGAACGGATGTCCGATGTTTTGGCGGAGGGCCGTCCTCTACTAATACGCCAGGCAGATCGTTAACTTCTCCGGTCATTACGTCATTGGCGTCTGTACCTGTGGGAGCGGGTGCCACTATCTCTTTATGTGGGACGCGGTCACCGGAAAGTTCTTTGGACGACTTCCGCCGGGAGTGATTGGTGTCGGGCCATATGACCCTGGCAGGGGTCTGTCCATGGAGTATAAGGGCGAGGAGCACCACGCCGACAGTGCGCTCCTGTATGTCCAGGGCTGTGTTGGCGCGTGCGATTGCGCGGCAAGGTATTACAGATGGGATGGCAGCGTTTTTCATCTCGTCCTCAGGCAGCAGTCCGTCTTGTCACTGCGGTGCCAGTGATTAACGAGGCCGCTCAGTTCTCTGTCGGCTTCCGCTCAACGTGGTCGATCACCAGTACTTCCACCGGTTGCTTTTTCATCTCCATCCGGATTCCGATCTGTCTCTCCATCGCCTCGGCCAGTGATACCGCGCCGGTCGGTTCCGCCGCGGTATCTGCGCCGGCCGGCGTCCCCGCCGCTGCGGGAGCGCTGAAACTCAGCGTGAAATCCCAGCCTCCTTCGAGGCCCGTCGCATCAAACACCGGCCCGCCGACATAACCCGACGCCATCCCCTTGAACAGCAGAACCGCTAACTGGGCCATCGATGTATTTCGGCAGGTCAACAATCGCCCCAACAGCGGATTTTCGTCTCTTGCGTCCGACGTACTCGGCGTCGGCGAACCCTCACTGCAGCCGGTTCGCTCGGAAAGGTCCGCCTTTTTCAGCTTCGGCCTCGCCGCAACGAGCGTGTACGAATCGATCGGCCGCTCTTCAAAGTGATACTTCATCCCGAACCGGCTCGCCAGCAACGCCTTCAGCATCTCGCTCAGCGTGTCGGAATCGTTCACCCGCTGCGGCGGCTTCGCTTGTATATCCCAGCTGTCGTCGTTCGCCCACGAGGGCATGCCGGACACTCTGACCATATTGATTCCGAAAGTCCACCGGATCAGCCCCTGCAGCGATCCCTGTATGTTGACCCTGCCTCCCTGAAGATACTGCACCCGCGTGTTGTCCGCCGCCGTGTAGCCATCGAGCGTGCGTTCACTCTTCGCGCTCGGCTTGATCACTGTCACCTCGAACTCCTTCGGCGGAACCGGAAACACGCTGGCCAGATTCGCCGCGTTCGGCGTTGGCGTCTCATTCACCCGGTCGATAATGATTCCCCCCACCGGCACCGTCGCAGGCTCCAGCTTCAGTCCGACCTGCTCCAGCGCCACGAACAGCGTCGAATTGTGATTCGCCGCCGCCTCACTCTTCGACGGTGCGAACCTGATCGTGAAGTTCCACTCGCCGTTCAGTCCGGTTCGGTCCGCAACCGTGTACCCATCGGCCACATAATCGCTCATTCCCGGAAGCCCGTCGGCCAGCATCGCCATCGTCATGTTGCGGCACTTGAGGGTCATCACCACAGATCGGCTGCCCTGCGCACCCGGCCCGTCCGTCGCGCATCCCGGGCCATCCGCGGAGTCGGCCTTCGTCAGTTGCGGATTCTTCCCCGCTGTCAGCGCCCACCCCGGCATGTCCTGAGTGCCCGTGTGTACCGACAGTCCGAAACGCTCCCTGAGCAGTGCCTGCAGCATCGGCTGCATTGTCGTGCGCGTCGTGCCCGGCGGCGTTTTCGCGCGAACGTCGAAGCGGTCGAAAGCGACCCAGTTCGGCCCGGCCAGCACTTTGCTTTCGTCGACGCCCCACGCCATCGCGATCAGGTTCACCATCGTGGCGCGCTTCAAATCGAGTTGCTCCCCCGAAAGTTCCTCCCCACCCATCCCGCGCTTGTGATAATCGAGCGTCGGGGCGCTCGCGTGAACATCGGAGATGCGGAACTCAGGCGCTTGTGCAAACGTCGGCGCTCCGGCGAACGCCACCAGCAGCGGCAAACCACATCGCACAACGGTCACACATCCTCCTGTAGCGACTGAAACCGTTCCCAACAGGCGTCGCTCCCGCCGTTGGAAAAACCGGCTGCGAACAGCTCTTGGCCGGCGCGCGTCGTTAAGGTCTACGGCGTCCGGATATCCAGACTCGGAACCCGTCGACACAGGACTTATTCTATGCCCGTGACGCGGAAAATTCAACGCTGTTAACCTCAGAATCGTGGATAGCCGGCAAGATAGCCTCGAACAACTGCGGAGACAACAGGCTGCGCTGATCACGCCAGAGAGACTGGAGCGGATTTTAGACCGCGCGCTGCCGAATCGTGCCTTCAGCTCATTCGAGCTTCTGCCGGGCGGGTCAACCAATCTCAACTACCTGGTTCGGTTCAATGAAACGCATGCCCCCGCCGTTCTCCGCATCTACGTCCGTGATCGAGAAGCTTGTAGCAAGGAACTCGCTCTCATAAGTTCTGCCGCGCGGCTCCTTCCAGTCCCGGAGATCCTCTTCGCGGACGCCAATGGCCACGAAGACATCGGCCCTCATATCCTGTACCGATTCGCCGAGGGCATCACTTTTCACGAACTGAAATCCAGAGGCAATCCGCAAGACGTCGCCGACGCCGCCTATGCGATCGGACAATCGCTCGCGCAAGTCGGGACAGTCGCATACTCGCCTGCGACACTGTGTCCCGCGTACCGCAGGTATGCTTCCACGGAATGCCTGGATCCGGCACTACTCGAAGAACGGCTGGGCGGCTGGATGAGAGATCGGCTCTTCGCGGTGGCATCCGACAACGCTGGCCGACTCGCCGGGCTGAACGAGGAAAACGCGCTCGTCCATGGCGACTTCAACAACCGGAATGCGATCGTGAAATTCGAGCGTGGCCGCTGGGCTGTCTCCGGAATCCTGAATTGGGAAATGGCATTCAGCGGATCTCCCTTGTGGGACGCCGCCCGCTTCACCTGCTACGAACGGCCCGGCCGTCCCCGGCGCGAGCCGCACTTTTCGCGAGGTTTCACCGACGGAGGCGGGTCGTTGCCCGCGGACTGGAGCCACTTCGCGCGGGTCGTCAGTGTCATCAGCGCGGCCGAGAGCCTGAGCCGCGTGGATCTCCGGCCGCATTTTGTACCGGAGCTGTGCGAACTCGTCGGACTTCTCCTGGACGATATTGAAATGGCGGCCTGATCGCGCCGAATCGGCCCCTCGGGCTCACCGGGCGAGTCAACCCCGAGCGCTATCCTGATCGTCATGCCCCATTCGCACAGCGGAGGCGACGCGCACCACGAACACCACTTTCGTTCGACCGACACCGTCCGGGACGTCGTCATCGGCATGTCGGACGGCCTCACCGTGCCTTTCGCCCTCGCTGCTGGCCTGTCCGGCGCTCACGTAGCCACTTCAGTGGTCGTGCTGGCGGGGCTTGCCGAGATCGCGGCTGGATCCATTGCGATGGGGCTCGGCGGCTACCTCGCGGCAAAGACGGACGCGGAGCACTACCAGAACGAGTTACAGCGGGAAATCCGCGAGACGCGCGAGCTTCCCGACAAGGAAACCGCGGAAGTCGAAGAGGTCTTCGAGGGGTTCGGGCTGACGCCGGAGCAAATGCGCCCGGTGGTGGCGACGATTACTTCGAACGAGAAGCGCTGGGTGGACTTCATGATGAAGTTCGAACTGAACCTCGACGAGCCGGATCCCGCCCGCGCCGTTCGCAGCGCCTCGACGATCGGCGTTTCCTATATCGTGGGCGGCCTGATACCGCTCGCGCCATACTTCTTCGTCGCGGAACTCTCAAACGCGTTCATCGCATCGGTAGCAGTCACCCTCACCGCGCTGTTCGTCTTTGGCGGCGTAAAGGCCCGCTTCACCGGCATTCCGATATGGCGCGGCGGTGCCCAGACGGCGCTGATCGGCGGATTGGCGGCCACGGCCGCCTGGCTGATCGCAAGACTATTTCGGTAACCCTATTTCTATCGCATTGCATTGGCGCCTGTTGGCCCGCTAGACTGGTAAAGGAGTAGTCTGCGCGCAAATTGCGCATCCGGAAACGCATTTGGCCGCGGTCCCCTGTCGGGACGAGGCGCGAAATGAAGGAAACTCCGCAGGCTCTGCTGCGAATGGCGTTGTCCGTGTGGTGACGCGAAGCGTCACTTACAGCTGGTTGCGCGGGAATCCTGTGCCTGCCAAATGATCGGCGGCCGGAGGAACGGAAGATCGTGAGCATTTGGAATTCTAAAAAAGAAGAGCAACCCGCGCCGCGTCCGGCAGCTGCGTCGCCCGCGCCACCGGCCCCGCCGGTAGCCCCCCCCATGCCGGAAATCAGGAAGGAGACCATTCCAGTGTCATCAACACCCCACCGAGTACCGGATGCGGATCCCCGCAACACGGCAACCATAGGCAAAGCGGTAAAGGTCGTAGGCCAGATCTTTACGAAGGAAGACCTCAATGTCGATGGCGACGTCGAAGGCACGATCGAATCGCATGAGAACAAGGTTACGATCGGGACCACGGGCCGTGTCCAGGCCAGCGTCAAAGCGCGCGAGGTCGTCATCTTCGGCCAGGTGCAGGGAAATGTGGAGGCTACCGATAAGGTGGATATCCGCCGCGAAGCCAAGCTGGTCGGCGACATCACCACCGCGCGCATCGCCATCGAAGACGGCGCGTTCTTCAAAGGNNCCCGCCGCTCCATCGATGGCACCCTCCGCTTCCGCGACTGTTTCGGCCGCGGCGGCCGGAACGCCATCAAGCCGCTAGGACCCGCCAGCCGCAAGACTAAGGAGAAGAAGGGTCCGTGCAGCTCCAGGAAATGCTTCGCTCGATGTTTCACCGGTCAGGCGAAGTCCCTGTGTCCGCGCAGGCCCCGGCTCTCCCGTCTCACAATCTTTCGTTTCTCAAACCGGCGAAACAGCAGGGTCCGTCCGCGCGCCAGAGCCGCGGCCTCGAACAGTTCTTCTTCAATCTTCAAGGCCGGGTGGGCCTCTCGATTCTCGATCTTGCGGGCGCGAGCCAGCAGAACATCGATTTCCTCACCTGCCTGGGGCATAAGGTCTACTCGGCGAATGTATTGCACAGCCTGGAGGAGTGCTTTGGCACCGACCCGTCCGGCCAGATGAATCCGGGCAGGATCGAATACTTTATCCGGTCGAATTTCGACTATCCGCCGGAGACTTTCGACGGCGCGCTGATGTGGGATTCAATGCAGTTCATGGGTCCCGCGCTGTTGAACGCCACCGTCGCGCGCCTGGCGGAGATTATGCGGCCAAAAGCTTATCTGCTTGCATTCTTCACTGTAGATGACAAGGTCCAGGAGGTCGCGTCACATAGCTTTCGCATCCAGGACGACAAAACCATTCTGGTGACCGACCGTGGCACGCGCCGGACCGGACAGGTCTTCAATAACCGTTCCCTCGAAAAGCTCTTCGGCAATTTCGAAAGCGTGAAATTCTTCCTCACCCGGGATAATCTGCGCGAGGTCATCATACGCCGGTAAGCGGGCGGCATTCGGCTCAAAACGCCCACTTCCACGGCTTGTAGGATGAGAAGTGCCAGAATCCCGGCCGTCTTCACGATACGGCTCATGCCGCTCCTGCCGTTTCAGATGGCGTGTCTTCCGTGATTCCGCGATGCGGTGCCGGATCGCCGGAGTTGACGCCGTACAGAAGTCCCCGCTTGTGGCTTGATCTCGCCAGATCGCGAGGATCTGTTTTGCCGTCTGTTGGCATCCGAGCGTGGCGGTTATAGGTTCAGCTAAAATAAGGATATGGGCATGGCCGCTGGAAATATCTCGCTTCCCGGACCGCTGTTTGCGGAGATCCGGACGGCGGCAGAGGCGCAGCACCGCACCGCCGACGAACTGGCTGCGGACGCCATTTGCCAATACCTCAAAGAGCAAAGCTGGGTGCAATTCGTCGAACGCAATGAGCGAAGGGCGAGGGATATGGGCATCACGGAAGGCGATGTGGATCGCCTGATTGCGGAGTACCGCTCCGAAAATCGGCAGCACGGGCGATGAGTGCCGCGCGTCACTGCCGATACAAATGTATTTATCTCGTCTCTCGTGTTCCCAGGCGGCAGGCCTTTTCAGCTCTTGTAACTGGCGCGCGCGGGTAAGATCAATCTCATTGTGTCCGAAGCGATCCTGGACGAAATCGGCGGCGTTCTGGCGAGAAAGTTCGGTTGGCAGCCCGACGACATTGCAGAGGCGCGAAAGTGGATTACCGGGATAGCCCGGACGGCTATGCCTGCGGTGCAACTCAGCGTGATTAAGGAAGACCCGGCGGATGACCGGATTCTTGAATGCGCGGTCGCGGCGGGGGCGGATTACATCGTCTCGGGTGATAACGATTTGCTGCGCCTCGGGCAGTACGACGGGATGCCCGTCATGAATCCATCGGACTTTCTGACCCTGTTTCAGTCGCGGGAACACGAGCGGTAGTGCGCCGGATGCTCAGCCGCCCAATTCCGAGTGCCGGCATATTTGACCATAGGAATCAGTAACATCCATCGCGCGGCCCGGCTTGTGCTCTACTGTGATCGAGGGGCATTGAAGCAAATTGGCTTTGTTTTTTCGAGTAGCCTTTGGATCTGTGACCGAACTCGAAGGCTGCCCGCGAGAGGAATCGGGTCCGTTTTTTCGTTCACACCGGATCCGGCCGCTGCCGTACAAGCAAAGACCGGAGACGCAGAATGCCTGTGACCTTTGAAGATGTCCGCAAAATCGCGCTCTCGCTTCCGAAAGTCGTGGAGAGTACGTCCTACGGGACGCCAGCATTCAAGGTGGGCGGCAAATTGCTGGCGCGGCTGCGCGAAGACGGAGAAACGCTGGTGGTCGGCACCACGTTCGAGGAGCGCCGCGAAATGCTTGCCGCCGATCCGGACACCTACTACCTCACCGACCATTACGTGAACTACCCGTGGGTCCTGGTTCGGTTATCCCGTGTCCACCCCGACGGGCTCCAGGATCTGCTCGCCAGGGCTTTGCGACTCGCGTCAACGGCTGGCCAGACCGCTGCCACGCGGAAGCGCAAGAGCCGTCGCAGTTGAAGGCAAATTGAGTGCTGGCGTTTTTCGCCCGAAGAATCAATAACATCCATAGCGAATCCCTTGAAGCCGTGCTCTACTGTGATCGAAGGAATTACCCTATCGGCTTTGTTTTTTCGTTTCGCCCCATGCTGGCTTCGTCGACCGGAACCGGCTTTGTTTTTTCGAATCGGTGCCGAATCGGATTTCGCCGGGTTGACCGATTTGTTTGTGCCGCTGTCGCCCTGGGCCGCGATGCGATACGATCTTGAACTGAGGGAACAATAAATGAAGAAACTTTCTCGCCGCGACTTTGTGGCATCCACGGCCGCTGCCGTACCTGCCGGATGGCTCACGCAGAACGCCTCGGCCCAAACACCCGCCCGCAAGATCGCCTCCGGCATTTTCCAGCCCACCTGGGAATCGCTCCTGCAATACAAGGCGCCCGAATGGTTCCGCGACGCCAAGTTCGGCATCTGGGCTCACTGGACCGCACAGTGCGTTCCCGAGCAGGGCGATTGGTACGCCCGGCAAATGTACATTCAGGGCCATCCGCAGTACGAGTATCACGTCAAGACTTACGGCCACCCCTCGAAGTTCGGCTTCATGGAAATCGACAACCTCTGGAAGGCCGAAAAATGGGATCCGAAAGCCCTGATGGATCTCTACGTGAAAGCCGGCGCGAAGTATTTCGTCTCGCTCGCCAACCACCACGACAATTTCGATAACTACGATTCCACGCACCACGAGTGGAACTCCGTCCACATCGGCCCGAAGAAGGACATCGTCGGCACATGGGCGAAACTCGCGCGCACCAATGGCCTGCGTTTCGGCGTCACCAATCACTCGGCGCATTCCTGGCACTGGTTCCAGACGGCCTATGGTTACGATCCCGAAGGCCCCATGGCCGGCGTGCAGTACGACGGGTATCTGACAAAAGCGGATGGCAAGGGCAAATGGTGGGACGGCCTCGATCCGCAGCATCTCTATAACGGTCCCATCATACCTTTGCCAAAGGGTCTCACCTCCATCAAGGCAGCCAGTGATTTTCACAGACAGAACGATGCCAAGTGGGACGAAAACCCTCCGCCAAACAACCCCGAATTCGTCGAGCGGTGGTTCCTGCGCTGCCAGGAACTCATCGATAAATACGATCCCGATCTGCTGTATTTCGATAACACGCAGCTCCCGCTGGGCCAGGCCGGCCTCGATATCGCGGCGCATTACTACAACGCCAACATGAAGAAGCACGGCGGACGTCTCGAAGCCGTACTGAACTCGAAGGGACTGCAGCCCGAACGCGTTGGCACGATGGTGCTCGATATCGAGCGCGGCAAAGCGGACACGATTCTGCCGAACGCATGGCAGACCGATACTTGCATCGGCGACTGGCACTACAAGCGCGCTACGTTTGAAAACCACAAGTACAAGACTGCGCCGCAGGTGGTGCAGATGCTGGTCGATATCGTCAGTAAGAACGGCAATCTGCTGCTCAACATTCCGGTGCGCGGCGATGGCTCGATCGATGAGGACGAGCACAAGTTCCTCGCCGACATCGCGGCCTGGATGGGACCGAACGGCGAAGCGATCTACGGGACACGGCCGTTCACAGTTTCCGGCGAAGGCGCGCCCGAAACCTCGGGAACGAAGAACTTCAACGAGAACCGCGCGAAGCCCTACACGTCCGAAGACATTCGATTTACGACGAAAGGCCAGACGCTCTATGCGACCGCGCTGGCCTGGCCGACCGATGGCAAACTGCGAATCCGCACGCTGGCGGAGGGCGGAAAGGAGTTTCCGCGTAAGGTGGGACGCGTGGAGATGCTGGGCGTTAAAGGGTCCCTGAAGTTCACGCGCGACGCGCAGGCGCTTGTGGTCGATTGCCCGGACCAGAAGCCGAACGACAACGCCTACGTCCTGAAGATCCAATCGTAATGTCGGGCAGCCGCAGAGACTTCCTCCGACAAACGGCAGCCCTTGCTGTGGGGCAGGCGGTTCCGCCTGCCGTCCCCGTCTCCGCCGCGGATGCGAACGCGATCGTTATCGATCCGAAGCCGCTCTTCGACATCTCGCCAACCCTCTACATGCAGTTCATGGAACCGCTCGGCACCACCGACAGTTCCGTTGAGGCGGCGTGGAACTACGACATCGACGATTGGCGAAAGGACTTCATCGACGTCGTCGCCGATCTCGCTCCGGGCGCGATGCGTTTCGGCGGTCTCTACAGCCGTTACTACCATTGGCGCGAAGGCGTCGGCCCGCCCGATAAGCGCCCGCTCACCCGCAATTACTCATGGGGCGGCAAGGAAACCAATCGCGTCGGCACCCACGAGTTCGTGGATTTCTGCCGGCGCGTGAAGGCCGAGCCGTTCTACTGCGTCAACTTCCTCAGCGATGGCGACCCGCGCTATCGAAACATGAAGGAAGGCAACCGTACCGGCGACGCCAAAGAAGCGGCCGACTGGGTCTCTTACGCCAACGATCCCGATAACGCCGAACGCAAACGGAACGGCGCCGCACAGCCTCTCAACCTGAAGCTCTGGCAGTTGGGAAATGAGACGTCTTACGGCGATGCGACGTTTAACAAAGACCAGTCCATCGCGCACACCATCGAATTCGCCCGCGCGATGAAAGAGCGTGACCCGTCGATCCGGCTGATCGGATGGGGCGATAAAGGCCATGGCGAAGGGCTCTGGGCGAAAGACGTGATCGAACGGGCCGGCGAGTATCTGGACTTCATCGCCATCCACATGATGGGCCAGTCTCCGAAGCGCCCCAACACCGTCCTGAAAGGCCTGCAATATCAGCAGGAGCCGGAACGCGCGTGGGAAGAGCTGATCGAATTATCGAATGCCGTCGAAACGCGCCTGTCTGAACTCGAAAACGCGATGGGCGCGAACGGCCGGAAGATCGGCATCGCCATCACCGAGGGCCATCTGAGTCTCGGCCCGCGCAACACGCATCCGATTCTGTTCGAGTGGCTGTCGTCGGTTTATCACGCGCGATCGCTGAATATTTACCAACGCCACGGCGCGAAGGTGAAGATCGCAACGGCGGCGGATTTCGAAGGAACGCGGTGGACTCAGAACGCGGTGATGATCGGAGTACCGGCGGGGAAGAGCTACATGACGCCGGTAGCCTCGGTCGCGCGCTTGTTCAAGCGTTACAACGGCACGCAGGGAGTGGGGGTGAGCAGAGCGCCTTCCGGCCTGGACATAGCCGCCAGCCGCGACGGTAACAAGGTGTATTTGCACGTCGCGAACCTTCAGTACCGCAGCAGCGTGGAAGCTTCGTTTGCAGTCGAGGGCATGAAGGTGGCGAGCGGCAAAACGTGGTCCATCGCGCCCGAAAATCTTCGTCAGTTCGTGAGCGTGGATCAGCCCGATATCTTCATGCCTGTCGAAGCGGCGATACCCGGCCAGCCCACTCTGAAGTGGCGCTTCCCGGCGGGTTCGGTTACGGCGGTCGAACTGACCTGCGTATAGAGTGAAGGTATGCTCCGCCGGACGTTTCTGAAGTCGCTGCCGATCTTGGCCGCGCCACTGGCAGCAAAGGGACGAGACCGCGTCATCGTAATCGGCGCGGGCCTTGCAGGACTGGCGGCCGCTACCGAACTGGCAGTGGCCGGCCGCACGGTCACGGTCCTCGAAGCGCTGCCTCGACCCGGTGGCCGCGTGCTCACGATGCGAACGCCGTTCTTCGCCGAAGCCGGAGCCATCGCCTTCGCCGACACTTCGGCCAACGCGCTCCGCTACGCCCGCGACCTTCACGTCGAGATGAAGCGTCTGCCGGTTTCGAAACTGACCCGCGTCTATTACCTGCGAGGACGCCGCTTCACCGTGAAACCGGGCGAACCCGGTGAATTCCCGTACGAACTCACCCCGAAGGAGAAACCGCTCGGCCCGGACGGCATCCTCGCCGGCATGATCGCGAAACTCAACGCCGACCTCGGCCCGCGTACCCGACCCAACTGGCTGCAAACCGTCGGGCGGCGCGCCGACCGGCTGACTACGATCGATTTCCTGCGCTCTCTCGGAGCCTCGGCCGAAGCCCTGGAATTGCTCCGGTGGACGGCCTGGTACACCGCCAGCGCCGATACGCAATCCGCTTTGCAGACTGTTCTTTCCGGTATGATGATCGGCCTGCCGCCGCAACAGACCGCCTCCGCAATTCCGGTCGGCAACGATACGCTTCCGATGGCCATGGCGGCGAAGTTGGGCAAGCGCATTCGATATGGCGCGACAGTGAAGCGCATCGAACAGACGAAGGACAAGGCGCGCGTCACCGTGCGCGAGGGTAATTCGATCCATGTCGTCGAAGCCGAGCGAGTGGTTTGCACACTGCCGTTCACTGCGCTGCGCGACGTTGAAATCAAGCCCGGGTTATCGAAAGTGAAGGCCGAAGCGGTGAGCACGCTCCAGTATGAGCCAGTCACCCGAGTTTTCCTGCAAATGAAGACGCCCTACTGGGAAGCGGCCGGCGAGCAGGGCGAAGCATCCACGGATACCTCGCTCATGCAGGTTCTCGCCACCGGGCCAGTGCTCGAAGCATATACGCAGGGAGCGGGCGCGCTTTCGATGAAAAGCTATTCGCCGGAAGAGCGAGTGCGCATTGCTCTGAACGACATGGAATTGGTACACCCAGGCGCGCACAGGGAATTCGTTTCGGCGGCGCATCAGATTTGGGACAACGCTTATTCGCTCTACCAGCCTGGCCAGTTCAGCGTCTGGTATCCCGACCTGATCAAACCGGAGGGCCGCGTGCATTTCGCCGGAGAGCACATCTCGACTCTGCCCGGCACCATGGAAGGCGCGCTCGAATCCGGCGTGCGCGCAGCAAAGGATATTCTGCACCAATGACCGCCCCTCTGCTTCTCGCTCTCATGTTCGCGCAGCAAACTGCGCCGCCCGAAAAGTGTGCAATTTCAGGCACGGTGGTCGATTCCGTCACAGGCATGCCGCTCGCCAAAGCGGAAATCGTGGCGGCGAAGGTCGGCAAGGAAGCCTCGGGCTTGTCAACACAAACCGATGCCAAGGGTAACTTTTCGATCGGGGATGTCGATCCCGGCCAATACCGCGTATACACGACCCGCAACGGCTATCTGGATGCGTATTACGGCGCCAAACAGTCTTCCCGCACTGGCAGCACCCTCACGCTATCGGCGGGACAGAAGCTCGAGGATTTAAAGATCAGACTGATTCCTTTCGGCGTGATAGCCGGCGTGGTGAGGGATACCGATGGCGAACCGATGATGACGGAGAACGTGAATATCTATCGTTTGGTTCATGGTCCCGGGGGGACACGGATGATTCAGGCCGGCAACAAGCAGACGGACGATTTGGGCCAGTATCGTTTTGTGAACCTGCGCCCCGGGAAGTATTACGTATCGGCGGTGTTTCAGGGATGGTCGAACGTGGCGGACAACGCTGCAAAGTGGAGGGACCGGCCGGAGGTCCGCGTGACCACCTTCTACCCCGGGACCACGGATCCAGCCACCGCGCAGTCCGTCGAGGTTGGTGTCGGAGCGCGCGTCACCGGCGTCGACCTTACGATTGTCCGCTCGCGACCCTATAAAATAGGCATTCACCTGGATACTCCACCCGGGTTTCGGGGGAGCGCGCGGCTGATGTACACGGTCGATGGCTTATACCCGGCAGGCGCGTCACACTACGCCGATTCCAATGCGATCTGGAAATTTCCGGCGTGCCATCCGGCGCGTACAAAATGCAGGTATTTGCCCACGAGGCGGAAAGTATATTTTGCAGCGTCAGCGTTCCCGTTGTCGTGGAACGTGCGGACGTGGAAGGTTTGCGTGTCGCCGTGGGCGCGTGCCCGACGGCGGAGGGGCGCGTAACCGTGGAAGGCGATGCAAAAGGCGACCCAAAGCCTGGGTTGGCGGGCGCCATCGTGGACTTCGAACACGGTGACCGCAATGCGCAACTGCGCGCCGACGGGTCATTCGCGACCAGTCTTTCATCGGGGCCGGGCAATATCGACCTGTCGCGAATCACAAAGGAAAAGGGACTGTACGTCAAGAGCATTCGATCCGGTAATCAGGACTTACTGCGAAACGGTTTCGTCGCCGAAGCATCGGGGCGCATCGAACTCGAGATCGTCCTCGCTTCGGATGGAGGCAAGCTCGATGGCACGGTGTCCGATAAGGACGACAAGCCAGTCGTCGGAGCGACGATTGTACTCATACCCAACGATCCCGCGTTGCGCACGCGACCGGACTTTGTGCGCGATGCCACTACCGACCACGCGGGCCACTTCGAACTGAAGAACATCGCGCCCGGCGACTACAAGCTATTCGCATGGGACGACATTGAGGAAAGCAGTTGGTTCGATCCCGATTTCCTGAAGGATTTCGAGGCTAAGGGCCAACCGGTGACGGTGAAGGTCAATGACAATCAGACAGTCAAGCTGGGAGTTCTTCCCGTACCGTGACACCTGTTTTGCTTCTTGCGCTGATGCTCGCCCAGCAGGCGACTCCGCAGGAGAAGTGCGCAATATCGGGCACGGTGATCGATTCCGTCACAGGCTTGCCGCTCGGCAAAGTGGAGATCGTGGCGGAGCATGTCACAGGCAACGATCCGGGCGCGTCGACGACAACCGATGCGAAAGGTAACTTCCTGTTGGTGGACCTCGATCCGGGCGCCTACCGTGTCTACGCAGCGCGAGGCGGCTATGATGTCGCGCATTTCGGCCGGGCGGTTGTCACACTTGCGGCTGGTCGGATCATTGCCGGGATGCGAATAAGGATGACGCCTAACGGCGTGATCGCGGGGACGATCAGAGATTCGGATGGCGATGTACTGGTCGGCGCGAATGTTGAGCTGTATTCCCTGCAACATCGGCTCGGGCATCGCCAGATCGAGCTTGTTGCGCAGTTATTCGCCGACGATCTTGGCCGATACAGGTTTTTCGATCTTCGGCAGGGAAGGTACTACGTCTCCGCCGATGTTCGGGCGCCGGGGTCGAAGCCCACTGTAGACCATTCCGTAAGATCGGAGGGGCCTCCCCAGGTTCCGATCAGAACCTTTTATCCCGTCGTCACGGATCCGGCGAATGCCAGCCCGATCGAGGTGCGCCCGGGCGGCCGAAACGAAGGCGCGGATATAGCGATCAGGCGCGGCCGGGTATACACGGTGAACGTTCATGTCGACGCGCCGAAGGGTCTTCGCGGGAGGTCCCGGCTGGAGTATTCGCTCTACGGATTCGCGAGCATCGGCGAGAGCGGGGCCAGCGAATCGGGAGACCTGAAGATCGCGGGCATCCCACCGGGTTCCTACAACCTGAAGTTTGGAGCGGAAGCTCCGGGCAAGCCGTTCGATGGGACCATCGACATGACTCAGGGCAGTCCCTTTTGCGAAAACACGATACCGGTTTCCGTCGCCGACGCGGACCTGAATCTGCGACTGGCGGCGACCGGCCAGTGTCCGCAAATCGGCGGACACATTCGGATCGAAGGCGATAATCCACCACATCTGACGGGACGCGTGTTCTCGTTTCGCTCCAGCGATGGCGAGTTCGACGCGTTTCCCAGAGCGGACGGCTCTTTTCGGGCCAGACTTTCTTCGGGTCACTATACTTTGGACTTCTCGGAGGCCGCGGAACAACACGACCTGTACGTCAAGAGCATCCGGTCCGGAAACCAGGATGCGCTTCTCGACGGGGTCACGATTTCGGGCTCGGAGAGTGCGGAGGTGGAAGTGGTTCTCGCCATGGATGGCGGCCGGGTCTCCGGAACCGTTTCCGATAAAGACGACAGAATTGTTGCAGGCGCAGCGGTCGCGCTGATTCCCAACGATCCCGCATTGCGCGCGCGATTCGATTTCACGAAGAATACCGTAACCGATCAGGCCGGTCATTTCGAACTGAAAGGCCTCGCTCCCGGCGACTACAAGTTATTCGCGTGGGCGGATATCGAAGAAGACAGCTGGTTCGACCCGGACATTCTCAAAGACTTCGAGGCCAAAGGCCAACCCATGAGCGTGAAAGTCAAGGATAGCCAGACAGCGAATCTTCGCGTGATTGAGTGAGGGTCAGTGCAGTCCTGCGCGTCCGAGCATTTCGAGAAATCTTTGCATCGTGGGCGTGTCGATCGTCTGTTCTACCAGCCGTCCCTCGCGGTCATAGAGAAAACTCTCGGGGATGCCAATGGCGGGTATCAGAAAAAGATCGCCGACCCTCTTGCCCGGATCGGACAGCACGGGATAGCCGATTTTCCGCTCAGCCACGAATGACTTTAATGCAGGGGCTTCTTCGTCCGAAATACCCAGGATCACGAGACCCTGATCTTTGAATCGCTCGTAAACAGCCTGCATATCCGGGAGTTCTTTGACGCAGGACGGACACCAGGTCGCCCAGAAGTTCACCAGGACGACCTTGCCTCGCAGACTCTTCAGATTCCAGGTTCGGCCCTCAATGTCACCGAGCGTGAAATCGGCCTCCTCGCGACGCCGGTCCTCGGATTCGAGCCGGGCCACGGCTGCCGAGTACCTCTGGTCGTCCAGCGAAACCTGCATGTGTTCGTAACGCACGATTTCTGCGAGGCGCAGATAATTCGAGTCGTCCTTGTCTTTCCCCTGCGCACCCCGCAGCGCGCCCGCCAGGGTGTTGACGACCTCCTGTAATGTGCCGCGGCCGTTCTCCAGGTCCGCTTCGTTGGTCAGGTTAAACGCCAGCGCGACCCTGTCGCCGGCATTCATCGGCTGGGTCCGGATGCGAATCGCAAGGTCCCGAATGGCGGCGGATTGCGCCGCTTCGGGGAGGTTTTTCAATTGCAGGATTTCCTTGTCGAGAGCCTGTGCGGACTCAAGAGCAGACCGCTCCTGCGACGCCAACGGGAGGACCGCGCAAAGACAGACGGCGAGGAGCAAGCCTGCGAAACGGAGCATGACTCAGATCGTACTACCGCAGCAGCGGCTCAAGCGCGCGCGTCAGTTCGTCGTCGGTGATCGCCGCGGGCTTCACGTTCCGGTAAAGGCCCCAGTGTTCCACCTGCTCGACGGTCTGCTCGGGCTGGACCTTCGTCATCGGACCGAGCGTCTCGATCTCCAGAAACTCGTTGTTCGTAAACGTCTCGAAGGAGCAGCCGAAATCGGTGTAGGTCTTCGTCGGGTCGGCCTTCGCGCGCTTCACGAACGCTTCTCCGTTCAGCAGGTACGCGGCCCACGTATCCACGTTGAAAGTACCCAGCTTCTGGGCGTTGGAGTTCTTCGGGTCTTGCTTCAGCGTCATGTACTTTTTCGTGAATTTCCAGCGCGGGTCGGAGAGGTCGGTGTATGCCCACATCACCAGAGGGTTCGTCGCAGCCAGATCCTTCGGATGCGTGCCGCGCGGCGGGAAGCCGGAAACCACCATGCCGCCCTGCGCCATCATCGTGAGCACCCACGGCGCGAATTCCAACGGGAACAGGCCATGATTCGTGATCCGATGCGACACCGTGACTTTCGTGCCGGTTGGCTCCATCGAAATCTCAATTTCCTTCTGCAGTTTCGTCAGCGGCTCGATCGGAGCCGTTGCGATCAAACCGGTTGTTGTGACCTTAATCGCTACCGGCACGTTGTCGGGAGCCCAGGTCGCGACGGGATCCTCGGGCGCTTTCCATACGCGACTTCCGCCCCGCAACTGGAACTCGGCCTCTCCGGTCTTGCCCAGCTGTTCGGCGAACTCCTTGAACAGGTTCTGTCCGCCAACGAAGCCGAAGCGGATGATGCGCGGGCCGACGTCGGCGGTGACGATGGCTTCTATCTCGCCATTACTGACGCGATAGCAGTTATGCCAGCCCTTGTATTCGACTTTGTCCACTTTCACCGCGGCGGAAACTCCTATTTCACTTAGCGCAAGAAGAGTAAAAAGAACAGCTCCCCGATTCGGCACTCATTTCTCCTTGTGGTTGGTTGATACTGGCTTCGTCACTACGCCGGAATATGCAGCCGGGGCGTGCGCTCCGCCACCGGCGGCAGCGCAGGGAAGTCGGTGAATGGCTCGCTCTGGTACCAGAACGCCGCCGAATAGAAATTGTCCGCTCGATCGTTCGCGTGCCCGTGTTCCATTGTGTGTTTCAGATAGCGTGTGAACGTGACGGGGTTATCTCCATGCCAGCGATAGCAGCAGTAACGTCCGCCGGCGCGCTCAGGATTCACGATCAGCGGCGCGCCATAAAAATGATGCGAAAACGGAATCGAGCCGTCGCGGCCGCCGAAATCCCAGCTGCCGAGGAAGTAATCTTCAGTCCCGGTGCCGTTGATGACAGGCTTGTTCTCGTCGTCGACGAAGATCATGTCGTCGCCTTCTCCCATCCAGCCGTCCGTGTTTTGGAGCACGCCCAGCGTAACGCCCATCAGATGCCCTCGGCCACGCGCTTCGACATAAACGTAGTTGTTCTTGCCGTCCGGGTTTAGCTTCGATCCGGTGTTCGCCACATTCGGGGCGCTCTGCCGGTACTGCGAGTGGAAATACATCGCGTCGGCGGGGAGCGAGGGCACCAACTGGTAATCAATGTTGGAGTAGAACGCGCCGACATCCTGACGGCCTTCGTTCGTGACCGTCATCCTTGCCGAGCGGCGGAACGGCATCGCGAAATAGCAGTTCAGCGATTTGCCAGGCGAGCAGGCGATGTAAGCCGATTCGAAGATCTGATATTGGCCCAGGTTGAGGCCGAAGAAATCGCCAACCGGCACTTCGATGCTGGGCTTCGCATCGCCATCCCAATACGCGCGCAGCACCAATTCCTTCAGATGCATTGCGCCCTGCGCCGAGATGGTGAACCAGATGTGGGTAATCACGCCGGGGCCAGTGGAGTTGAACAACTCCTGGGTCTCGCCGGCCTTAATCTGGAAGCGGTCGGCATTGCCGCCGGTGCGGTCGTAGCTCGATTGTTTGAGCGACTTGTATTTCTGTGCGAGCGCGTATTTCGGGAGAAAGTCGGAGGCGCCGGTTGCGGGCGTCTGCGCTTTCGTGACGGCGGGCACGGCGGCGGATACGCCCGCCCAGGCACCGAGTCGTTGCAAAAATCGCCTTCGCGGCGCCGATGTCGGGTTTACAGAATCCATATGTTTCCTCCAGACAGTCTACTCCAGGGGCCGGTTCGGCGAAACAACACTCGATGGTGTTGGCCGATGCGTAGTAGAGTGGTGGCGTTATGCAACGACGCGAATTCCTTGCCGCGGCGGGATTGACAAGCGCCATACTGGCCACCGCCCAGCGGAACGATGATCCCGGACAAGCGTCGACAACCGGACGGCCAGCGCAGGCGGAGAAAGTCGATTTCGGCTATGCCTTTGCGCCGCCGCACCGAATGGCTGTGGCGCGTCCGGACGCGAGCGAGAAGACGCTGCTGGATCTTGAACCGGGGCTGCTGACGATCTCCTGGTCGTACGAGGATTTGCGGAATACGCCGCTCGCGACGTTCAAGACGCCGCCCACGGACTGGCGAATACGGATTGAACCTCAGATCGACGGTAAAGCCATCGGGCAGAGCGTGTGGAAGCGGGGAGAAGAATTCCTGCCGATGCTCGATAACGAATACGCCGGGACGGACGGTGCCCGCGTGCGCCTGGAGGCCATTGGCGCAGAGGGTGCGGCGCTCGTGAAGATCTCGCTGCACAACGGCGGCACGACGCAGCGCCGATTCGGAGTGAGGTGCGAAGTCCAGAAGGGATGGGTCGCGCACAATGCTGCGTGGATGGACACCGGGCGCGATCCTGACGCGCTGCTCGCGGGGCAGAGCGATCGGCCGGACCGCGTGCTTCTGTTCGGATTGGGAGGCGAAAAGTATCCAGTGGCGGCGAAGGCGATGACTCTCGAGTGGTCGCTGGCGCCGGGAGAGAGCCGCGAGGGCTGGCTGGTGCGTCCTTATCACGCATATCAGGGGGAAATGGCTGAGTTGCGCCGCGTGGACTGGCTGGCGCGCTTCGAGGCGGCCGTCGTTGAATGGCGCGGCCTGCTCGGACGCGCGACTGCGTTCGAGATTCCCGATGACGGCGTAAAAAATGGATTCTACGCTTCGCTGGGCGATGTGTTCATCATGCGCGAACCACTGAAGGATGGCTACCTGGGTGTCGTTCCGGGGACGGAGATGTACCGCGCGCCGAATCCGGTGGAACCATGCATCGCGGCGATTGCGCTCGATCAGTTGGGCTATCACAGCGAGGCGGCGGATGGTTTGCGGGTACATCTGGAGATGCAGGAAGCGAGCGGCGAATGGGCCGATCCGAAAGGCTGGGCGCACCACATGTGGGGCGCATCCGGCTTCAAGGCGTGGGCGGCGATGGAACACTATCGCCTGACCGGAGACCGCGCGTATCTGGAGGCGGTCTATCCGCGAATGGCGGCGAGCGCGCGATGGCAGGAGTCGAAGCGACGCGAGACCCGCGGTGCGAGCGGAGTCGCGGCGCGGGGGCTGATGCCGCGCGGAATGGGCGACGGCGGTCTGCTGAACGGGTCGGATTACTTCGGCATCTTTTATCCGCACAACATTATGGCGACGTTTGCAGATCGGCTCGCGGCGGAGGCTGCCGCTGAGTTGGGAAGGACAACCGAAGAAGCGGAATTACGAGGAATCTACGAAGGTGCGCTCGCGAGTCTGCTGGCGTCGCTGAAGGAAGGAAGCATCGCGGAGAACGGGTACCGGTGGATTCCGGGGTCGCCGGGGGAGCGGAGCGGGAGCCGCTGGGGCGCGTTGTACGGGTTGTTTCCGGCGGGACTGATGGCGGCGGCCGATCCGCTGATCACGGGTAGCCTGAGGAAAATCGAGGGTTCGATCAGCGTCGGCGGCCAGCCGGTGCACACGGGCTGGATGGAGGACGGGGCATGGGTGGGGATCACGCTCGATAACGTGGCCGAGGCGCATCTGGCAAGGGGCAACGGGGATGCGGCCGCGGGTTACCTGTATTCGTCTCTGAATCACGGGACGCCGCTCTATACCTGGTGCGAGGAGCGCGGCCTCGAGCCGGGAACGAAAAAAACGAGCGGCGACCGGCAACACTTGTGGACTCCGGTTGCGGTGCTGCGGCTGGTGCGGGATGCGCTGGTGATGGAGCAGGGCGAGCGGCTGCATCTCGGACTCGGGACGGCGCGCAGCTGGCTGGAACAGGACAAGATCATAGGCGTGCGGGAAGCGCCGACGCATTTCGGGGTGGTGAGTTATCGGATCGAATCGGAAGTTACGCGAGGCCGCATTCGGGCGGTAGTGGAAGTGCCGCGGCGTCGCGCGCCGGCGGAAGTGACACTCCACCTGCGTCATCCGGCAAGGGCGCGGATGAGGTCGGTGCGAATCGATGGCCGGGAAACAAGGGAGTTCAGCGCCGAGGGCGAGTGGGTGCGAGTGGCTGGACAGGGGCGAGTCGAGGTGGTTGCGGAGTATTGACCGCGCCCTTGCGCTAATCTCGAATTAACGTTTGCCGGACGCGCCATGCAGGCACAACTTTCAAAACAGGAAGCAATCGAAGAGATTACGCGGCGGATCGTAGCGCACTACCATCCGGTTCGCGTCTATCTTTTTGGATCCGAAGCGCGGGGCGATGCGGGGCCGGACAGCGATCTGGATTTTATGGTGGTGCTGCCCGACGACATGCCGGAATCGACAATGCGATTCAACGATATCCACCGGGTCCTTGCCGGCGTTAGCGTTCCGAAGGACGTGATACCCTGGCGGCTGGGCGATTTCGAGATCCGTTCTGCTTACGTCCCGACTTCACTTCCCGCTACGGTGATCCGGGAAGGGCGACTGCTCTATGACGCCGCGTGAGGCCTTGGTCAGAGAAACGCGTGAGTGGCTCGCCAAGTCAGATTCGGATCTTCGGGCCTAGTACGCATGGCGCTTCCGTTATCCCGGCGCACCTTACGTCCCGGATCGGGAAGAAGCGGAACATGCGATGCGCGTCGCTTCGGGACTACTCGATGCCTTTACGGCTTTGCTGACGGCTCAATTCAGCGCGCCGGAAAACGAAAACAGCCAGGCGTGAACCTGGCTGTTTCGGACGCTGACCGATTGGTGGTTCGTACTACTTCACTTCCACCCACGCCCGCGTCTTGCTGCTCAACAGTTCCGCTTCCAGAATCACCAGCTGGCGCAGGCCGTCGGCGAATTGCGGATAATCCGGTGTCGCCGCGGGATCGAGAATCGAACTATAGAACCGCCGGAAGATCTGCTTGAACGTGTCGTCGTAGCCTTCGCTGTGTCCGCCGGGCAGATCGGCGTAAGGGCGCGCCTTTTCCTTCAGCAGCGACGGGTCCTTGATGATGATGGAGTTCGGCGTGTTGCGATGGCCGATCCACAATTCGTCCGGCCGCTCCTGATTCCACGCCACTCCCGACTTCGTCCCGTAAATCTCGATACTCAGACCGTTCTTGCGTCCAGCCGAAACCTGGCTCGCCGTGTACGCGCCGCGCGCGCGGTCGCCCAGGCGGAACACCACCGCGCCAAAGTCCTCGGTATCGACGTCGAACGGCGTATAGTCGTCGGCCGAGAGCGTCTTGCCGGCAAACGCTTCGATCTGTCCCTTCGGCTTCAGCCGCGTCTTGTGGAAGGTTTGCAGATCGGCGCAGACTTCCGTGATCCTCAAGCCTGTCACGTGCTCGGTCATATCGCAGAAATGCGAACCGACGTCGGCCACCGTGCGCGAAGGTCCGTTGTCCTTCGATTCGATGCGCCAGTTGAAGTCCGTGTTGTAAAGCAGCCAATCCTGCGAATAGGTTCCCTGAACGATCAGGATTTCGCCGAGATCGCCATCTTCCACCATGCGGCGCATGTTCTGAACCTGCGGGTAGAAGCGGAGATTGTGGCAGGTGCAATTGCGCAGCCCTTTCGCCGACGCAATGGACACCAGTTCGGCCGCGGCTGCGGCGGACGTAGCCAGGGGCTTCTCGCAGATCACGTGCTTGCCTGCTTCCATAGCGGCCTTGGCGAACGGCGCGTGAAAAGTGTTCGGCGTGCAGATATCGACGGCGTCGATGGTCGGATCGGCCAGCACTTCCTTGTAGTCGGCGACGGCCTTTTCGGCGCCAAATTCTTTGGCGTATCTTTCCGCCTGCGCGATGTTCACATCGACGATGGCGGCAATATCCACAAATCCGAGGCGGCGAATGGCCTCCACGTGAACGCGGCCCACAAAGCCGGTTCCGATGACAGCGGTGCGTAGTCTTTTGCTCATAGCCAAACCATTATATTATCGACATGCCGCCCAGGTCTAAGTTCAGAAACGCGTGGACGAAGAGCAGATCGCAGCACGGTGGCAGAAGCAGTACGAAGGTTGGTCGAAGACTCCCAATCCGTATCGCAGCGCGATAAACCTCGCCGCGTACTATGGTCAACTCGCCCGCGACACGTTGTCCCGTGCCACTGAACAGGATCGACTCGCCGGAAACTAGGCGTTTCCCATTCCGATGATGAATGGCAAAAACCGATTGACACCGGAACGTTGATTGGCAGTTCAGACCTTCCATTCGGCGGGATGGTCGTTGTGAACGGAACTCTCTACGATTGACGGAGGCGGTGGTCAGATCGACACGGTTCGACATGAGCAACGGCGCGCCGACGTTGCTATCAACGATTACAGGCACTCCTTATGATGTCTGGGGGCTGGCGGAGCCGGGTTCGCCCACTGCTGCGCCTGAACCAGGATATCTAGCTAGCCCTCGTCGGTGCGGGACTTGCATCGCTCGTTCTCCTTCGCCGTTGGCGCTCCGCCAGGCTGCCGACAGGGCTTCCGATGTGAGATGATGTCCCATCGACCACGTCGAGAATCGTCCGACTGCATTTGAGCCTGCAAAGCCGAGGCCCCCCGGTCCGAGCCGCGTAGTCTTGCCGTTGACTGTGAAATCGAGCGTCCCGTCGACGATAACCTCCGGCGCGCCTTCATCCTCGGTAGGAATCAGCTACGCGTTCAACGCCTTTGGTAACACACCATCGCTCACGACTGCTTCTTTCAACGGGTTGCACGGCCTGAACCCCAACGCGCCCGACACGGTGAACTTTAACGGGTTCACGCCAAGCGCCACCGCAAATACATCTAACGTCTTTTTCAGCATCACAAACGTGTCCACCGGGGCGTATGTATTTGTAGGTACTGCGAGGCCTTCATCCACAACAAGCGTACTTATCCCCGCTGGCACGCTAACAGCCAACACTGCAATAGCTATGAGTTGATCTATGACGACCGCGTCGATAACTTCGATCTCAATGGGTCCCGTATCGCCACTCAACAGCTATTCGACACACGCACCTTCGGGTCTTTCACGACCGCCGCACCTGAACCAGGATATTTTCCGATTCTGGCATTGCTGAGCGTGGTGATGCTTGTCAATCGTGGTCGCCGCTCGGCATGGACCAACCCGGCAGGTTGCAGAAATTCCGGACTGGGTCAGTCTCGCGCCGGGCCTTACGCTGTCGCAGGGTCCGATTTTTCCGGATTCACGCCCAGTTCGCCGATAGCCTTCGCCGCCTTCTTCGCATCGAACTTGCCTTCGCGGACGAGGCGGGACAACGCCGCTACCGCTATTGACGCGGCGTTTACTTCGAAGTGACCGCGCAGGTAAGTACGGTTGTCGCTGCGTCCGAAGCCGTCGGTGCCTAACGCCAACATCCTGCCGCCGAGCCAGGGAGAAATCTGGTCCTGAACCGACTTCATGTAATCGGATGCCGCGACGATCGGGCCTTCCGTTCCGCCCAGCACCTGCTGAACGTAAGGAATCCTGGCCGGTTCCGCGGGATGCAGCATGTTCCAGCGCTCCGCTTTCAGAGCTTCGCGGCGCAGTTCATTGTAGCTGGTGACGCTCCAAACGTCCGCCGCGACGCCGTACTTCTCGCCGAGAATCTGCTGGGCCTTGACGGCCTCGTTCAGAATCGATCCACTGCCGAGGAGTTGCACAGTCGCTTTTGCTTTCGCGACTTCGGCCTTTTTGAACCGATAGATGCCGCGCAGAATACCTTCTTCCACATCGGCGCCGGCAGGCATCGCCTCCTGAGCGTAGTTTTCGTTATAGAGCGTCAGGTAGTAGAAAATATCCTCACGGTTTTCGAACATGCGCCGGATACCGTCGCGGACGATGATCGCGATCTCATAAGCAAACGCGGGATCGTACGAAACAAGATTCGGGACCGTGCTGGCGAGGAGCAGCGAGTGGCCGTCCTGATGCTGCAAACCTTCGCCGGAAAGCGTCGTGCGCCCGGCGGTGCC
>PLEX01000218.1:0-23591 GCA_003136575.1 Bryobacterales bacterium
CTCCTCCCGCAGTTTCGGCAGATAAATACGAAAGGTTGTTCCCGCGCCCGGCTGGCTGTCGACCGTGATAGCGCCGCGGCAATGTTTGACGATCTGATAGACAGTCGCCAGTCCGAGCCCCGTGCCTTCGCCGACCGGTTTGGTGGTGAAGAACGGTTCAAACAGATGCGCCCGGACATGATCGTCCATGCCTACCCCCGTGTCGGCGACCGTCAGCACGATATAGTCGCCNNCGCGCGTTGATCACCAGGTTCATCAGCATCTGGTTAATCTGCGCGGAATCGGCCAACACACGCTCGGCCATCGAATCGAGAGTTTGGGTAAGGACGATGTTCTCGCCAATCAGCCTGGAGGTTAGCTCGACCACTTCCGCCACTGACGTATTGAGCTGGACGGGCTGCTGCCGGGAGACCTGCTTTCGGCTGAAAGTAAGCAATTGCCGGGTAAGGCTGGCGGCTCGTCCGCCCGCCTGGCGGATCATCGTGAGGCTCTGCCGGGGTTCTCCATCCTGTTTGTTCGAGAGCAGCAGCAAATCGCAGTAGCCGTTAATTACGGTGAGAAGATTATTGAAATCGTGCGCTATCCCGCCGGCCAACTGGCCGACGGCCTGAAGCCGTTGCGCCTGCTCGAGGCGCGCTTCCAGTTCTTTCCTGTCGGTGACGTTTTCGGCGAGAATGTCGAGATACAGAATCTTTCCGTCGAGATCGCGAATCGCCCTGCCTCCAACCTGGACGCGGATTTCCTGGCCGTCGCGGCGAAGCCAGGCGCACTCCAGTCCCTGAACGGTGTTTTTTTGCAACAGTTCCCGGCGAAATGCGTCGAAGCCGTCGGGAGAATCGAAGATCAGAGGCAGGTCGCGCAGAAGCAGGTCGGCTTCGGAACGAGGGGAGTATCCCAGCAGCTCCAGCATGGCGCGATTCACCTGAAGGAGCTGGCCGCTCTCGGTGGCGCGGCAAATGCCGTACGGAGCTTCTTCAATCAGAGATCGATAGCTCCGTTCGGAGATGCGCAAGGCATTCTCGGCGACCATCCGTTCGGTTGAATCCAGCGCCAGGCCGATCGCTCCCTTCACTTCGCCATTCGGCGCGCGCAGGGCTTCCACATGAGCCTCGAGGTTACGGCCGTTGACTTCCGCGTCGAAAGAACCGGCGGTTCCTGCGATGGCCTTCCGGTGCGACCGGACGGCATCCGACTCCTTCGTTTGATCCGAAAATGCACCCGCTGAAAAGAGCGAGTCAATTCGCCTTCCGGAATGATGGCTTGCGTCGACGGCCAGCGTGCGCAGCCCGGCGCCGGTCAGGAAAGTGAAACGACATTCCAGATCGGTCGTCCAGACCAACGCGGGAATCCTGTTCAGCAGCGAGAGCAAGGGCGCAACCGTGGGATGCGTCGTGGTTGCGAATTCGTCCGTCCGGCCATCGGCGGGGAACATGCTTTTTGTATGTTTGCGGATCGCCCGACAGGGCCATCGCGCGTTTCGTGCTACGGAGTCAGATCCTCGGCGGGAACAATTCTCGTGAAAGGGATCTGGCCGCGCTCATTGGCCTCTCGCACGTGCTGAGGGTTGGCCGCTTCGAACAGGCACATGCACTTATTCTCGCCTGGCAGGAAAGTAGAACGGATATAGCGCACCTGACGTCCTTCGGCGGAAATCTCCTTTACCATCTGAATCGCCTTCTTTTGGGCAGCGGCCAGCCCCTCCATGGTAATTCCGGGTAAATCCCGCTCGACCATATATACCGGCATTAACGATCCTCTTCAGAGCTATTGTCGCATAACGGAAGAAAGTTTCACGTCCAGTTTATCCCGTCGACGGGCTACGGGTCGGGGAAAACAGCGACTCTACCGCTAACCTGCGAATAAACCTCGTTGAACTTCCGTTCTCGCCGGGACGTGGGAGATCTTACGTGGCATCTGGTTTGCCTCGGCGCTTCCCGAAGTATTTTCCGGCGAGCAGGATGCACGCGATTATCAAACCCTCCACAATCCATACGAACGTCTGCGCCGGATTCAGCGTTCGTGCTACGAAACGGTCGGTCAGCATCATCTCCGCTCCAACCTTTCCCAGAATCCCCACACCCAAATAGACGATGACGCGGAATCTATCCATCAATGTGGCGATCAAGCCGCTGCCAAATACGACGAAGGGGATACTCAGCGCGAGTCCGAATGCGATCAAAGAAACGCTGCCGCGCGCTGCGCCGGCAACCGCGAGAATATTGTCGACGGACATTGTTATGTCCGCAAACACGATGAGTCCGATGGCGCCGATCAGCCGCCCGTGGGCGGGTACTTTCTCCGGCGCCGAGTGCGCATCGGCCAGTACCTTCACAGCGATCCAGATCACCAGTGCGCCTCCCGCCAGTTTGAGGAATTCCACATCGAGAAGCCGCGTCGCCACGATTGTGAGCGCGATTCGGAGCGTTACCGCCGCCAGCGCGCCGCATATGGAAGCGATGCGCTGCTGAGGCCGGGGCAGAGCGCGAACGGCCATCGCGATCACCAGCGCGTTGTCGCCCGCGAGTACCAGGTCGATCAGGACAATGCTGAGGAGGCGGGAAACCGAGCCGGTCGGCATATTGTTGTGTTGGGTTGCGGCGCTCCGCCGCCGACCGCGCGTGGGAGGCTAAAGCTCGCGGCGACGATCGCGGATTTCTGCAATCCGAGCCAGGCTGCGGATGTTTTCGCCGTCGAGCTGACGCGCGGTTAGCTGTCCGAATTTGCCTCGTCTGCCCTTTGCAGGTCTGAAGCGGTCCTGGATGTCGTGATGGGTGATTTCCATGCTATGCGCCTGACTTCATCATCCCATCCGAACTCGCGCCCACACGAGAAGACTACTGCACCAATTTCAGGATCATGCCCGTATCCGTGGCAATCCAGACGTGTTTGTCGTCCGGCCCGGAAATCAGCGCGCTATGGGCCACCGCCCGGTAATCCACCGGCATCTCGGTCCAGTTTTCCAGATCGCTGCTCGTCAGTACTTTCAGTTTGCCTGGAATCGGACTGCGATAGACCGGGCCGGACGTCTCGTACCCGGCAATCAGGCCGCGAATCGGCGATGCGAAAATCCGGACGTCCGTGATCGCCCGATCCTTCGCGCGGAAACTCAACTCATTCTTGCCGTTCGACAAATCGATCCGGTAAACTTCGCTCGGGTAATCGAACTGGTCTCTGAATTCCACGAGGCCCAGCCCCATATTGTCCGCCGACAAACTGGTTCGGGTGATCTGCCCGAATAATGACGTATGGGATGCAACCCACGTCTCGCCTCCCGTTTTTGTTTCGAGCAGGACGGCGACGTGCGGCACCTGCTTTGCGGCCGCCGCCTGATCCGGCTCCATCCAGTCGGGTCCGCCGCGCCGGGGCGGGATATTCCAGCCGGAAATTATGCCGTTCAGGCCATTGAACGAGATGTCGCCGTAAGTGGTGTAGACAGGGTCGCCCGGCGCGGACGACGCGACAGCAAGCGGTGTCCAGGTAGCGCCGCCGTCCTTCGTCTCCCAGACTTGCTTCTGCCGACCTGCCGCAAAGCCGTGCTGATGGTCGAAGAACCAGACGCGTAACGCGCCAGTCAGAACCGTCTTCTGCTTTACCCACGTCCGTCCTGCTTCTTCCGTGGTCCAGATGCCTGTATCGGTGACCATCCAGCCCGTTGTATCTCCGAGGAAAAACATGGACAGGCAGGCTTCCTTGCCAACCACCTCGCTCCATGTCTCGCCGCCATCCCGCGTCAGCAACAGCAGGGGATGGTCTTTATCTTTACGATCAGTCGTGTAGCCGCAGGCAATGCCATGTTGCTCATCCGGGAAAGCAAAATCGTTGATGGTGAGCGTGCTGTCGATCTGACGATAACGGTATTGAATGTCCCAGTGTTCTTCGGAGACTGCGGGAATGGCGCAAAACGAAAGACAACAAAGGACCAACGCCGCGAACGATCGCGGGATAAACAACGCCGCGAGCGAGGGCGAACGCCGCCCATCGAAGCCGATCCACGTGGAACTCGCCATAGCTAAACACCCGTCCGAACCGGCGTCATAGGCCGTACAGGCCCGGCCGCAAGCACAAGGTCGGCGTGCCGCACGGAATCCATGGCCTCAGCCGACATGCGTGCCAGCGCGAGCGCACAGCCCACCTGCTCGCCCAGAGTGGTCAGGACTTCCATTTCGCCGCCCGTGTGCTGGTGCGCGGTCCTGTGCTGGACGTTGATGACGCCTACCACCCGGTTGCGGGCAATCACCGGGGCGGAAAGGAATGCTTCAAAACTATCTTCAGGAAGTTCGCCGAAGTACTTGAATCGGGGGTCTTTGTACGCTTCACGCGAAATAGCCAGCAATCGCCTTTCCCGTGCAACCCAGCCCGTGAGACCCTCGTTCAGCTTCAGGCGCACTTTGCCGATTTCGGCCTCGTGGTGCGTGTTGGAGGCGCAGAGGACTAGATAGTCGGTGTCGCACAGATACACCAGGCACGAATCGCACTGGGTGAACTCCACCACGAGCGATACGATGCCCTGAAGAACTTCGTGCAGGCTCATTTCCCTTACCATGAAACGGCTTACCCGCTGAAACAGACGCAGTTGCTGCTCGATCCGCTCCAGCCGTTCTTCAATGTTCTTTGCCTTTGGCACGGTTTCATTATAGTCTGGACTTTTGCCCACCGACGAGCCTTCCATCGGCGCCGAACCCCGCCACTGTATGAATTCGAGCATTCGCTGGTCCGATCAGACCCTTCCGATGCCGGTGTACCTTGCAGTCGATCTCCTGGCGGAACTGGAAGGCTCGGTCCGCGAAGCTTTGCAGGCTTTGCCGCGCACTGGACTCGGCGTAGGCGGCCTGTTGACGGGGACCCGGGAACCCGGATGGATCCGAGTAGAGGGGCGGGTTGAAATTCCCTGCTCCTACGCCATGGGACCGTCTTTTGTCCTGATTCCGGAGGAACTGGAGGGCGCTCGCGGACTCGCGCGGACTGCGGCGGGCCGCGCCGGCAACGCGGTTGTCGGCTGGTATAGATCGAAAACCAACGGCCCGTTGACGATAACCGAGCACGACCGGACTTTGTTTGACGAACTCTGCCCCGAGCCGTGGCAACTGGCGCTACTCATTAAGCCGATCAAGGCGGCACCGACGACGGCTGTTTTCGCCTTCAGGGATTCAGGCGAAACGCCCACTGGCGGTTTTCGGCTCGGTGAGCCGGTTGAAATGCCATTGCCGCAGCCAATGGGCGACGACAAAGCAATGAAGCCAGACGCGCCCGTCTCTCCGGAGGTCGTGGCTTCGAATCCGGTCCCCGAGCCTTGCGAGCGTATCCCGCTGTCAGCCGCGCAAGGAATTTCTCCAACTGTCGTGGAAGGCGCCCCGCCGTCCGCCGAAGGCGCCCTGCGGACCGACGTGGAAGGTGCCCCGCGGACCGACGTGGAAGGCACCACACCGTCTGCCGCGCAGGGAGCTCCTCCAACCGCCTCGCATCGCGCCCAGCCGCCCGATGCCGAAGTTTCAGGGGCACAAAGCGAAGCCGCTTCGCCGCCCTTGAATCCCGATCCTGTCAGAGTATCGATGCCTTACACAGGCACGCTCTTCGGTCTGCCAGAAACCGGACAGAAAGGCAATGGTGGGGAAAACGAGAAACCTGGACTGCGCCCGCTCAAAGTCGCGCTCATTGTTCTCGCCATGCTGGGCGTCGCGGTCCTTATTGCCGGGTACTTCACCGGATGGTTCGGGATACTGCCGCCTTAGCGGCGCCTTACTTCCCGGCCAACGGAATCTCGAAATAGTACAAGTCCTTACCTGTCGCGGCGTTCTTCAGGCCGGTCACGTAGAGCGACGCCCCGGCGCTGCTGACGTCGGTCTCAAAGTACACGAAACCGCTGGCCGATTCTCCGGGCGGAAGCATCTTCGCCGCGAAGGCGCGGACCTCGATCTCCGGCACGTTGAGCGGATTCTTGCCCCCGCTCACCTTCACCCCTCCCAGCGGACCCACCGCCATTTTCGGTCGGTTCGGACCTTGGGAATACTTCACCTCCGACGCGGGGATCGAGTCCGCGCGGGAGTGGTCCGGCAGTTCATATTCAAAATGCATCTTTTCCAGACTGATCGCACTCGCACCGTCGTTGCGAATGACCACCAGCACGGGCAGAATGTTGTAGCGCCAGGGGTTCAGCTTGCCAAACGCGGTTTTCGCCTGATCGTCGGTGGTGAAGGCTTCGGCGGCCATGGTCACGCCCTCGGCCGTTTGTTTGTTCGCGTACTGATCGACCGGCTTAGCCTGAAACGTCGGCCTGTCGGCCGCGTTTACAGGCGCAAGGGCGGTTAAACACATACACAAGGCAAGCACGGCCGACGCGCGCACCGATATACTCGGAACGAGGCGCAACGGCCATTTCGGATTCCTCTTCAAACCCTTGAGACGCAAAGCGATCTTCCTCCTTTACCGGACCCTGGAGATTCTCGCCTCACCCGCGATAATTCTCTACCTTCTGGCGCGCGTGCTGCGGGACCATCGATATTTCCCGACCCTTCGTGAGCGGCTTGGCGAACTGTCCGCATTATGGCAGAAGACTGCTCCGGAAGCGATCTGGTTGCATGCGGTTTCGGTGGGAGAAGTGCTGGCCTCCGTCCCGCTGATCGAGGAACTCAGGCGGCGGACTCCCGCAACACCCTTATTCGTCAGCACTTCCACGCTGGCGGGACGCGAACTGGCGACTCAAAAGCTCGCGCCGTTGGTCGCCGGGGTTTTCTACGCGCCGTTCGACTATGTCTGGATCGTGCGGCGCGTCCTGCGCTGCATCCGTCCGTCTGTGGTGGTGATTCTGGAGACCGAGATCTGGCCCAATCTGTTTCGCGAGGCGAAGCGAATTGGCTGCGGACTCGTGATGGTAAACGGTCGCATTTCGGATCGTGCACTGCCGCGCTACCGCGCCTTGGCACCGGTGTTCGCCCCGGTCCTGTCGCTTTGCGACCGGATTCTGGTGCAATCGGACGAGATGCGCGGGCGATTCATGGCTTCGGGAGCGCCGAACCGGATTATCGAGGTCGCGGGTAATCTCAAGTACGACTTCAGCCTGACTCCTCTTGCGCCGGATTCGCCGGTGTGGGCGTTTGTCAATTCCGGGCAGGGAAGCAGGCTTTGGATTGCAGCCAGCACATCCACAGATGGTCGCCTCGAAGAGGAAGACGACGTTATCGCCGCTCAGCGTGCTTTGCCTGGCTGGCGGCTGATCGTCGCGCCGCGGAAGCCCCACCGCTTCGATCTGGTGGCCAAGAAACTGGAGGCATCCGGCCTCCGGTTTACGCGCCGCACGACGCTGAACGATCCCGGAGCGGACGTGCTGTTGCTTGATTCCATCGGCGAATTGGCCGGCACCTTCGAGCACGCCGACGCCGTTTTCATGGGCGGAACGCTCTCCGAAATGGGCGGCCATAATATTCTCGAACCCGCTATGGCCGGTAAGCCGGTTGTCGCGGGTCCGCACCTCGAAAATTTCCGGGAGATCGAAATGCACTTCGAAGCTCATCGGGCCGTGATGCGGATTGCGTCGGGCGGTGAGTTGGCGCAAGCGATCGCGCGTGCGGCGGACGACCCCGATCTAGGCCGGCGCGGCTTCGCGGCGGCGGGCATGAAAGGGGGCGCGTCGAAACGGGCAGCCGACGCGGTGATGGTGCTTTACAACGGCTGCTATCCATCCGATCGCGTCCCACAACCCCGATGGTTCTTTCTTTGGTGGTTTTCTCAGTTCTGGCGGGCTGGCAGCGCTCGCGACCGGCGTCGGAAACGCGGGCGCGTGCGCAAATTGCCGGTGCCCGTGGTGAGTGTTGGAAACATAACCGCCGGCGGGACCGGAAAAACCCCCGTCACTCTGGAGTTGCTGCGCGATCTATCCGCCTTCCGGCCGGGGCTGTTGACACGCGGACATGGCCGATCCACAAAGGACATCGTTTTGTTGGCGCACGCCGGCGAACTCCCGCCCATCGAGCGCACCGGGGACGAGGCCCAGTTGTACATCCGGACGTCCCATGTGCCGATGGGCATTGGCGCAGACCGGTATGAAACCGGATCGCGCTTGCTGAAGTCGGCGGACGTCGGCGCGATCCTGCTGGACGACGGTTTCCAGCATCTCCAGTTGCATCGCGATTTCGATCTCGTGTTAATCGACGCCATGATGCCGTTTGGCGGAGGGCATCTGCTGCCATTGGGACGCCTTCGCGAGCCGCTCGAAGGCCTCGCGCGCGCCGACGCATTTCTGATTACCCGTTCCAGAGCGGCGGCGAATCTGCCCGCCATTGTCTCCACGTTGCGCCGCTATAACCCCGATGCGCCGATATATTTCGCGTGGCTGGAGAATCGCCACTGGACGAACCTGCGGGGTGAGACGTTCGATTTGCCAGCGCTCAGCGGGGTCAAGTCGATTGCGTTTTGCGGACTGGGAAATCCGGGGTCGTTCTGGCGGTCGCTGGCCGACGTAGGCGTCAGCCCGATCGAGAAGCATAGCTATGGCGACCATCATCGGTACACGCCGGCTGAGCTTCGCCGTCTGGCGCGTCACGCGCGTGAAGCCGGCGCCGAGGCCCTGCTGACGACCGCGAAAGATTCCGTTAACCTTTGCGCGGAGTTCGAGGCTGTGGCCGACCCGCTGAAGGTTTACTGGCTCGAAATCGGGATCGGAATCGACAGGCGGGAAGACTTGCTGGCGCGGATCGCCCGGAAAATCCAGGCCGGAGCGGGAACACGCGGCTCCGTTCCGGTGNNGCGCGGCTCCGTTCCGGTGTCATAATCGTAGACGGCGGCGAAAGGAAGGATAGCGACTATGAACCAGGGTTCCAACGGAATGTTTGTTCGACGCGCGATGACGGTCTTGTTGTCGGCGGGCCTCACGCTGGCATTGGCGCTGGCGCAGGATAAACCGATGCGTATCGGCGGCAATGTGATGCAGGCGAACCTGATCACGCCGGTCGTCAAGCCGATCTATCCGCCCGAAGCGAAGCAGAAGCGCGTCGAGGGCACTGTGCGGCTCGAAGTCACCATCGACAAGGACGGCCACGTGTCGCAGATCGCGATCGTCAGCGGCCCGGCGGAACTGACGCAGTCCGCGACGGATGCGGTCCGGCAGTGGTCTTACAAGCCAACGCTTCTGAACGGTGAGCCGGTTGAAGTGCAAACGACCGTCGACGTGAACTACACGCTTTCGCAGTAGCCGCCGCGCCCGCCCAATACTGCATAGATTTTCATTCGCACTGTGGCCAGGGCTTCGGCCCTGCGGCNNGCCGGCAGCAGGGCGGAAGCCCTCGCCCACGCTAATCCGGAAGTCGCCCTCTCCGCGCCACCCTCCACTCGCCTGTTACAATCAGTCGTTCCGGTTCTTGCAGCAAATCCCCAAAAGATGCCCTCCGAAAACGGCCATTCCCGAGACACCCACGCACGCGATACGATCGACGAACTGGCCCGACGCCTCCGCCCGGAACTGAGCCCCCTCAACAAGCAGTTCTCCTGGTATCCCATGCTTCCCGTCGCCGAGGAGGACCAGCGCCAGTATCTGCACGATCCCATCGAGTCGCTGCCTCCCGCAGTGGGATCGCTGTTGCCTAAAATCGGTGTCATACTGGCGCCCTACCTCGAAAAAGGCAACGGCAGAGCCTCGACAGCCGTGGCCGAGACCAAGCCCGCCGAGGCGAAACTGGCTCTCTCCGCCCGCGTTGAAAGCCCCGATTTCGTGACATTCTTTTTCACTGTGAAAGGTGAGCAGGTCGCCGATTACCACTACTTCTTCTACGACGAAATTGCCGCACTGCTCTCCCATCGCTGGCCCAGGAAAGTAGCGGACGCGTGGCACAGTCTGATCCGCGAAGAACTCAGCGGCGAAATGCACGGCGAAGTCGACGAGCGCAGCTGGCGTCTGAAGCAGGCGCTGTTGCGGCGTCCGGTGAACGCGCGACGCGATGGCAAGCCTTTCCGCGACTACGCCCGCCAGTCGTTTGAAGACACCATGACGCTTTATCTGCACGGGATCTGCTGCGACATCGACGTCGATACCGGACCGCGCCAGTTACCCAGCCGATGCCTGCGCAAACGGCTGGAACTGCTGAAAGGCCTGTTTCCGCCGCCCGAAGGGCGGGGCGTATTTCCCGAAGATTTGAAGGGCTCCGAGAGTTTACAGAGCAAAGACAAGGTACCTTTTTAGGCCGACTATGACAATCGCTTCCAAAGCCATTCTCCTGATTACCGCCTCCTCCGTGGCGCTGTGCGCACAAACGAAGCCGGTTGACCCACTGATCTCGAGTTCGCACGATCTGTTCGCTCAGATCTCAGGGCTCATCCTGCGTTCGGCCGACAAGATCCCCGAAAACCTTTGGTCGTTCCAACCGACGCCGGAGGTTCGCACCATCGGCCAGCTTTTCGCTCACATCGCCGACGCCTCCAACCACATTTGCGCGGCCGCGATGGACGGAAAGCCCTCCGCCGTCCCGGTCGAAAAAACCGCGACGAGCAAAACGGAAATCGTCGCCGCTCTCAAGCGTGAGTTCGCGGGTTGCGAAGCCGATTACGCGAAGATGACGCCCAAATCCGCCCTGCAGACCATTGATGTCGGCGGCCAGAAGCGAACCCGCATCGCGGAAATGGATTACGAAGTCGCCCACACCTGGGAACACTACGGAAACCTCGTGACCTACATGCGGCTCAAGGGAATCGTGCCGCCATCGAGCGAGCCGGCGAAGTAGCCGCGCCGACCTCGTTCACATCGAAAAGATTCAACCCAAAAACAATCCGCCCCACGACGCGCCGAGTTCCATCCATCGTTGCCGCGCGGACCAGATTGCCGGCCACTCCGGCACATAGAGCATCCCGTGGCCGCGATCGCACATGAATTCCGTGCCGTGCCACTCCAGAAGGATTCGCGACGACCCTCCGATGCGCACGGGGTGGGCCAGTAGTCGGAGACAGACGGGGCAACGATTGCGCTGATCGGCAACGATCCAGCGAACCGCGAAAAGGCTGCCAAACGCCAGGACGTGGAGAAACAAAGGCGAAACGGAATGGCCAAAGCTCGTCAAATCCAGCGATCCGACCGCGACGATAAGCGCCATCAGCAGTGTCTTCGCGGCCAGAAACAGGCTTCTCCGCGCGCTGATCCTGCGCAGATGGCATTCCGGCGAGCCGGCGTTCATAATTCGCAGCAGGAGGCCCGCGAACAGAAACGCGGGCAATACCATCCCAAGTGTTCGGAAGGGCCGATCGGAAACCCGAATGAAGTGATAGTGGCTGTTGCGGACATTGCCGTGGCGCAAACGTGCGAGCACAAAACCCTTGGTCCCAGGCGGCAACGCGTTGGGTGCGGCATCGTCACGAACCAGCCGGGTCTTTACGCTGGCCGGGAGCACCGACAGGTCTTCTGTCCAACGCAGCGCCGGCGCACCGTGCCGCTGCCGGCCTGCGGATAGTCCCGTCGTCTCGTAATATCGGAGGTCGCTGAACTCTCCATCGTCATGAGCCTTCAGCCATTGAAATTGCTCCCAGGAAATCGAAGGACGCGGATCGAAGAAGCCGTTGGCGTCGGCAATAACGTCTCCTTCGTTCAGTGGCGAGAGCAACACCAGATCCCGCGGATACAGCATAGAGAGCAACACGGGCCGCGCGGCAGGCAGCAATAGCCCGATAGCGAGGCAGAGCATTCCCAATATCGCGAGCCATGCGAGGCACCGAACCGGCGACGCGAGCGCCGCCGTTCCCTGATCGGGAAAGCTCTCGATGCCAGTCGGCGTCGGCGGAACGTCGAGTTGAAGCAGGCTGAGCGATGAAAAGCCCGACTCATTCCGACGCAGCCAGAAAGCGTCCGGGAACGCGCCCATGCAGAACGCGGTGACGTTTATTCCAGGGGAATCGCGCCGGATGTGCCACAGTTCGGACAACCATTCCGCAAGCCAATCCGTGCGTCGGGGTTCCGGCACCAGCAGGGCAGCGGCGCGCAGAATCGCGATATGAAACGCAACGGGGCTCATGCGTTTCCTCCAACCGCGATGGGGATCAGGTTCGCAAGCAAAGGATAGCGCTTCTCCGAGGCTTCGAGCGTTGCTCGGCCCGGCGTCGTGAGCGTGTAGTACTTGCGCGGCGGACGCTGTTCCGCGTCGGCAATCGACTGCTTCTCCCAGCGCGATCGGATCAGCCCGTCGCGCTCCAGCCTGCGCATCGCCGGATAAACGGTGCCGCTTGGCAGACCCGTCACCTCCATCACGCCGAAGCCATAAACGTGGCCCGATTCGATGGCCTTGAGAATCATCGCGGCGGTGTGGGACAGCTTCAGTTCGGTCGCCATGCGAGCATTATACCTATGTAGCATTCTACTTGACAACACCAACAGTAGAATGCTACATAGGGTGGGGGTGGTTCGCAAACCATGAAAAACGTCGTGTCCTGGGTTTTGGCAGTTCTTCTTGCACTCCTTTTCGCGCTGGTTGGCGGCCTTAAGCTGCTCGGCGTACCCGCCGCCGTGAAGGAATTCGACATGATCGGATTCGGGCAATGGTTTCGTTACCTCACGGGCGTTCTTGAAGTCACGGGCGCGGTGGGCTTGATGATCCCGAAGTTCCGGCTCCAGGGCGCGTTGCTGATAGCCTGCATCATGGCTGGCGCGACCATGATCAATCTTTGGATACTGCACGTGCCCGGGCTCGCGCGCGTTACCGCGGTCCTTATGGCCATGGCGCTTGTGCTTGTGTGGCTGAGTCAATCGCCAAAGAAAGAGGTTTGAATGCTCGAACTCCGAGATATTACAAAACGATTTGTCGGCACGCTCGCCGTGGATCGAGTCTCTTTCCGCGCGCGCGCCGGCGAGGTCACCGGCTATCTCGGGCCAAACGGCTCCGGCAAATCGACCACCATGAAGATGATCACGGGACTCATGGAGCCAAGCTCCGGCCACATTTTCTTCGATGGCATCCCTATCCGGCAGGACCTGGTCGCATGGAAGCGGCGCATGGGCTATGTGCCGGAAGAGCCGCACCTATACGGGCATCTCACGGGGCTGGAGTATCTGGTGATGGTGGGTCAACTGCGCGGTTTACCGGACAAACCGACGGCCGACAAAATCGACGGCCTTCTGTGCCTGTTCTCGCTGCACGGCGACAGGCACGTTCCCGTCTCGTCATATTCGAAGGGGATGCGGCAGAAAGTACTTATTTCGGCGGCGTTGTTGCACAATCCGGAACTGATATTGCTTGACGAGCCATTCTCGGGTCTGGACGTCGGCACCGGCCTCGTACTCCGCAGCCTGATTCAGGAGCTGGCTGCGCGAGGAAAAGTGATCCTGTTCAGCTCGCATGAGATGGAAACCGTGGAGCGCGTGTCATCGCGGGTGGTGATTCTGCATCGCGGAAAGCTGGTGGCGGACGATTCGATCGAAAACCTACGCAATCTGATGGCACTGCCGACGCTCGAAAAGATCTTCTCGCAACTGGCGGTCGAGCAGGACACCGGTGCGATGTCGCGCGAGATTGCCGACCTGATTCAGGGATAATGCGCCATGAAAGAAACCCAATTCAGGGTCCTGTACAAGCAGTTCCTCTTCCGCATGGTGGATCTCGAACTGCTGTCCGCCGATGCGAAGGGCGACATGAGCAAGCTGTTTGGACAATTCGCGGCGCTGCTGATTTTTCTCAGCATTGGGCTGTGTCTCGGAGCCGGAGTCGCGGGAGGGGGTCTGGTAGCGGAATGGAGCGGCGTACACTTCATGATCGCGACCACAATGCTGGTGGTCGGCCTCTTCGCGATCCTCAGCTGGGATTCGACGTTTCCGGATCGTCGTGACGTGATGGTGCTGGCGCCGCTGCCGATCAGGTCGCGAACCGTGTTTCTCGCCAAGGTGGCAGCGGTCGCAACCGCGCTGAGCCTGACCATCGCAACACTCCACGGGTTGGCGGGAGTCGTCTGGCCGTTCTCGCTGAATCACTACCACCGGGCCGAACCGGCTCCCGCCATCACCTTCGATTCGGCTATCGCTCCGGTCGATGCCGCGGGCCTTCAATCGGTAATGGACCGCGATCTTGAACAAGCATTAAAGACCGGGCCGCTTGCGCCAGGCACCGGAGGCGGAGCGGCAATCGGCGTCTGGAAGCACGGCGTCCAGCGCCTATTCGCCTACGGCGCCGCGCGGCCCGATTCCATCTTTGAAATCGGCTCCGTCAGCAAGACGTTTACGGCCGTCTTGCTCGGCCAGTTGGCGACCCAGGGCAAGGTCACGCTCGACGAGCCTTTGCGTGAGTTGCTGCCGCCGGAAACAGTTGTCCCGCCGTCGGGAGTGGAGATCACGCTGCGTGACCTGGCCACCCACCAAGCGGGCCTGCCACGCATGCCGAACAACCTGCATCCCGCAAGCGCCCTGAACCCGAGCGCCGGTTACACCACCGGTGATGCCTATGCCTTTATGAAGTACTGGGGAGTCACGAAGGCGCCGGTTGCTCCCTTCGCCTACAGCCATCTTGGTTTCGGTCTGCTGGGGGACGCGCTGGCCTACCGCGCGGGGCGAAGTTTCGCGGATCTGGTGCGCAGCGAGATTACGGAGCCGCTTGGAATGCGCGATACCGTTCTCCAACTTTCGGCTGAACAGCGGGAAAGGGCGATCGCGGGATATGCGGCGCCGCAACGGATCGCGGACGGAATCGATCCCGATGCCATGTCGGGCGCGATGGGGATTCGCTCGACTGCGGGAGATCTGCTCCGGTATCTGGTGGCGAATTTGCACCCGGAGACGATCGTGAACGCAGGCACGCTTCAGGCGGCGCTGACGACGACGCATGAACTGCGGACGAATGTGATGCCCGGCTGGCGCATGGGCCTGGCGTGGTTCTACGATTCCGATACAGGCACTTGGTTTCATGGCGGGGCGACTGCGGGGTTCACGAGTTACGCCTTCTTCCAGCCAAATAACGATTGCGCGGCCGTTATCCTGACCAACGGAAATCCGGACGCGTTCGCCGTGTACAACGTTCTCGCCGAACATGTTCGCGCCCGGCTCTCGGGCGAACCCGCAATTTCGCTCGACGCAGTCGTCGTTCCGGCGGGCGGCGGAGGCATATCTGGGTTCATTCGGCAATTCGCCGCGTGGTGGATCACGATGCTGCTATCGGGAGCCTTTATCTATTGCTGCGTGTTAGGCCTTCAGGGGCTGGTGGCGCAACTTTTGCCGCGAAGATACTTCCTTCGGGCCTCCTCCTTTCTGCAATTGGCCGCCTTTGGCACATTTGTGGGGGTCTACTTCCTTGAACCTAAACTGGTGGCGCCCGGCGAGATCGCTGTCGGGCGAAGTTCCGCATACCTGGCGTGGTCGCCGTCGTACTGGTTTCTTGGGCTGTTCCAGCAACTGAACGGATCGCCCGCGCTCGCGCCGCTGGCCCGGCGCGCGTGGATCGCCATCGCCATTGCCTTCGGCGCAACGGCCTCGGCGTACACGCTCGCGTACTTCCGCACAATGCGGAAGATTGTCGAAGAACCGGAGATCGCGCCCGCTTCCGGTGGACGAAGCTGGGTTCCCGGTTTTGGCAACGGATTCGCGACGGCGGTCGGGCAGTTCAGCGTTCGGACGCTGTTGCGCAGCCGCCAGCATCGCCTCCTGCTGGCCTTCTACATGGGAGTTGGCTTCGCATTTGCTATCTTCTCGCGAAAAACCGACCATGTTTCCGGAGATGCGGGACAGGTGGTGAGCGTCGGGTTGCTATGTTCGACGATCCTGATCATGGTGCTCAGCGTGCTCGGAATGCGCATAGTCTTTTCGCTCCCCACGGACATGCGTGCGAACTGGATCTTTCGCTTTTCGCCGATCCCTGGGGGCCAGGGATGCATGATCGCGCGACGCAGGGCTTTGTATGCGCTTTCGGTTGTTCCCGTGTGTCTGGGAACTGCGGCAGTGCTGTTTTCGGTTCTGGCCTGGCAGGTAGCTATGAAGCATCTTGTAGCGCTCGCTGTGCTGGGTTCCGTTGTTGCAGAAGTTTGCCTGCACGGCAGGCAAAAGCTGCCATTCACCTGTTCCTACCTGCCGGGAAAGTCGAATTTCAACATCTCATTGCTGCTTTGCAGTCTCGTGTTTTTCACGGGCATGGTGAACGCAGCCGAACTGGAGCGCGAATTGTTTGACAACGCCTCCGGTTATGCCGCGTTGGTCGCTCTGCTTCTGGCGTTCGCAATCTGCGCACGGCGGAGCGCAACGAGATTCGCAAAGTCTCCCGAAGGACAGTTGCAGTTCGAAGAAGCGGCCGAACCCGCCGTGTATGCCCTCGACCTGCATCGCGACGGTGTAACCGAAACGGGTATCATTTGAGATAGAGGAATATATGGCGACGGCCACTTTCACGCCGGTGGGTGAATATCTGCGGACATCCTACAGGCCCGACTGCGAATACGTCGATGGCGAACTGCGCAGCCGGAACGTGGGCGAGACCGATCACAGCCGGTTGCAGATGGTGTTGAGCACCTACATTGCAAACCGGGAGAAGCAGTGGGGCGTCACGGTACTTCTGGCCCAGCGAGTACGGATGAGCGTCAACCGCTATCGGGTTCCCGACATCGTCGTAGTGCGCGGCAGCGTGCCAACTACTCCCATCCTGCGTGAGCCGCCATTTCTCTGCATCGAGATCCTTTCACGCGATGACAGCATGCAGGATATGCAGGAGCGCATCGACGATTATCTGACCTTCGGTGTGCCGCACGTGTGGGTGGTCAATCCACGCACCCGTCGCGCTTATCTTTACACAACGGACGGAATGCGCGAAGCCAAAGACGGTATCCTGCGCACTACAGACCCGGATATCGAAGTCCCGATGGCCGGCCTCGAATAGGCTCAGGGCTTCTTCGCGAACGTGTTCTTCCCGAATTCCACATGCAGTCGTATGGAAGGAATCCAAACCGGGCCACGCGCCTGGTTGTAAGCCGGATTCGCGTCGTGCTGTAAATCGAAACTGCCAAAAACCCCCGGGCAGATCTTCGCCCGATAATACATCTCGGCGACGTATTCCGGGCCGTATTCCAGGTGTCCGTCGCCGATCAGGAAATCGTGGCCGCCCATCGCGAGGTATTGCGCGTGAACGCCGGAGATGCCGCCGACCGTGAGCTCACCCGCCACCGTGTCGTCGGGCCGATGCCAGCGGCCACCGTCGAGCGAAACGCCGCCGGTAGCCAGACGGTCCATCGCAGTGAACGCGAAGCTCTCCGTCTTGCCGTCGTTCCAGCCCAGCCGCGCGAAGACGCCGAAGTCCTTCGCGACCTCCTGATCCACGCTGATGCCGACGCCGTATTTCATCGTACCGTTGCGTCGCGTGGCCACCACATCGGGCACAGCGCCGGTCTGTTCGGCGATTCGGATCGCCGTGGCATAAGTGCCCGCGTCGGCGTGGTTGATATAGCCGAGCACCCGTGCGGCGCCATCGTGTTTGGCAAGCGACCAGCGGCGTTCGCCTTCGACGACATCGCCGCGGTTCACAAACAAGCGGCGGTCGAGCTGCGATCCGTTCGCGACCTTCGGCATCGCGGCGCTCGCGTACCGGAAGGACCAGTTGCGGAGATGGAGTTCGTGAACCCATCCCCACGTGTAGCCGCGAACGTCGGCCGCGTAGTCCCATGCGCCGTTGTACATCGCGGCCCAGCCGATGAACTGCGTGCGAGGATCGTGTGTGTAACGGTTGTCGTCGAAGAAATCCGTCAGCGTGAAACGGCCTGCCGTGATGGTATAGCGAATCTCGGGGCGGGAACCGCCGAGCTGGTTCTCGTCGCTTTCGACCGATTCAGTACCTTTGCCGAGCTTGAAATCGTGCGAGACGTAGAGGCGCGCAAGATAAGGTTTAGGCTCGGCTGAGGAGACGCGCGGCAGTTCTCCGTTCGATGAGTTGGCGAGGCCGTTGACGCCGCTGAAGCCCCGGCCGCCGGCGATCTCGGGATCGAAGTAGAGCGTGGTCAGATCCGACAAACGCAAGCCGAAAAAGAGCGTGGTTGTAATGGAAACGTCACGCTCCGAATAGTTCTGAAGGCTGAACGGGCCTGAATAGGGCGACGTAAACGTGCCGTGATACTGTCCGATGGACGTTGCCTGGTAGTAGAGATTCCAGCGTTCGGATTCGGCGGGCTGGGTGGTATCGGCAGCGGGTGGCGCCGCGTCCGCGCTCTGCTGCGCCGACGGCGACTGCGCGGCGGCCATTATGCCGAATGATAACAGCATGATGGGCACACGACGAGTCGGACGAATATTGGCGCGATTGAGCATTGTACAGATTTGCCCTCGTCCGCAGCTTCCACGCTGATTCGAGATGCGTGGCGGGCGGCAAGGTTCGCTTCGTATCGGGTAGCCGGACCAGCCACCCTCTATCAGAATATACCCGGCGGGGTATACTTGTAAAGAGCCGTGAGCGCATTTTAATGGCACATACAATCGAAGAAAAGAAGAAACTGTTGAATCGCGTGCGCCGGATCAAGGGCCAGGTGGAGGCCATCGAGCGCACGCTCGATCAGGAGGCCGAATGCTCCGACGTGCTGCACAATATCGCGGCGTGCCGCGGCGCGATGGACTCGCTGATGGCCGAGGTGATCGAGGGACATATTCGCTTTCATGTCCTCGACCCCGCGACCGCGCCCACCGACGATCAGGCGCAGGCCGCCGACGATTTGATTCAGGCGTTGCGGGCCTACCTGAAGTAGTCGATCGTAGCGCCCGGCCGCCGCTGCGGCTCAGCCTACTTCAGTGAATTCAGGTAAGCCATCAGCGCTTTCAACTCGTCGTCGGAAAGCTTCGGTGCCTGCATGCCCCCAGCCGCGGCCTTGTCCGATGGCTTCTTCAGGAAGTCCGCCAGCTTGTCGCCGGGCAACCTCGTGCCGACTCCAACCAGCGCGGGCGCCAGCGGTCCGCCCGAGCCTCCGTCTCCATGGCACGCGTTGCAGGCATTGGCTTCAAACAGCGCTTTGCCCTGAACGACAGGGTCGACCGCCGCGGCGCCCACAAGCTTGCCGAGGTAGTCGCCCAGCGCGGTGATCTCCGCCGGCGTGCCCACCAGCGGCGGCATGTAGTTCTTGTACGGCGAATTGGCCGGAACGTCGTGCAGCATTCCCAGCAGCTTCGAAATGCCGGCGCGATCCCGCCCGTGGAGCAGTTGCCGCATTGCGCGATACCCATCCACAGTGTGGCAGTTCATGCACTGCCCGCGAAACATCGCCTCGCCTGTATCGCCCGAGGTCCACAGACTGCCCGTCATGAAGCCCGCCTGATTCACATGCGCGATTTCGGATTTCCGCAATCCATTCGAGTACATGTATTGCCCTATCGTGAATGGTTTGCGGATCATCTCGCGCGCGTGTTCAGTCGCGCCGGTCGCCGCTAATGCGAGAAACACTACGGCCAGCGCGTGACCGAGCCCGAAGTCCTTCGGGTTCTTCCACGCGAGGAAGTAAACAACAGCCAGAATCGTGGCCGACGACATGGTCGTCACCAGCGCCGCGCGCGCCACTTGGGTGAATAGACCGGAGCCTATAGTGCCAACGCCCAATTGCAGCAACTGGCGGCTGGATTCGGGAACGGCGTAAAGATACCAGGCCAAAGCCCCAGGGATCAGGATGAAAGAAGGAAGCAGCCACTGCGAAGACCAGCGGATGACCTCGGATTTCAACTCGGGCTTTGCGAACCCGTCGATCCGGCTCGCGGTCACCAACGCCCAGACGCCGGCCAGCGCGAAACACGTCAGCGTGCGCAGAACCAGGCTTGGCCAGTAAGTCGGATTGAAGAATGCAGCCCAGAATTCGGACGATTCCCGCCCCGTTCCGGCAACGGCCAGCCACGCTTTCCCAGGCGTCAGCATGAACGTCAGGATTCCGTTGATGATGGCGAGTGTGCACCACGAAACGCCCGCGTAGAGCCAGCCAATGCGCATGTGCGTCTTTGCGTCGATCCGGTCCCACGTCGCGTAGTAAACGATAATCGCCGCGATTTCGACGATGAACAGGCACCACTCCATGGCCCAGCCGAAAACGAAATTATGAATCAGCGCGCTTGTGCTCTGCGGGCTGGCGAGACCGATCGAAAACCAGATGCCGACTCCTGAAATTGCGCCGAAAACGGTCGTCAGAATCAGGAAGAAACGCGAGTGAGTGCGGATCACGTCCAGCCAATCTTCGCGCCCCTCGCGTCTGGCTTTCCGCTCGGCCAGGATGAGGTAAAAGCCGCCGCCGACCGCGAAGTGAGAGATCATCACGTGAAAGATCGCGATGATGCCGATCACCCAGCCGCTGCCAGCGAATGGAATATCCCAGACAGGATAATTCATAATGCCGCATACCCCCAGATGGTCAAACCCAGCATTCCCGTGACGACGAGATAACCCGTCCACGTCGCGATCCGGCCTCTTTTACCTGCGACCGTTTCGGAATCGAACAACGGCATCAGCGCCCAGAAAATCAGCACGACGGTGAACAATCCCATCCCGACGATTTCGCCCATCATCCCCGGCAGCACGAGTCCCATACCCTTCAGCAACTGGAACTGCGACATGAAGTACCACTCGGGGTGAATGCCGACGGGCGCGGACGCCAGCGCATTGGCCGGTTGGCCAAGGTCCCACGGAAACAGCGTCGCGAGAATCGTGATCACGTTGAGCGCGATCAGCCACATCGCGAGATCCATCGCGAAGAAATTCGGAAAGAACGGCACGCTGCGGCGTTCCGACGCCGGACGAGCCGCTTCGCCGGGCGGCAACGCGTTGCCGTGCTTCTGCACCAGAGCGAGGTGCAATCCCAGCAATGGCATAAACAACAGCGGCAGCACGACGACGTGCAGAGCGAAGAATCGCTGCACGGTGTTTTCGCCAACCGACGGACCACCGCGAACGATGTTGTTCACGACAGCTCCCATTCCAGGCAGCGTGCTGGGAAGCTGGAGGCCCACCTTCGTGGCGAAGTAGGACAATTCGTCCATCGGCAGCAGATAGCCGCTGAAGCCGAAGATCATCACGATTCCCAACAGCCCCAGGCCCGTCCACCAGCCGAATTCGCGCGGCTTCTTATATGCCTTCATGAAGAACACGGAGAACATGTGGACGAAGACGGCGAAGACCATAATGTTCGCCGACCACGAGTGAGCCGAGCGGACCAACCACCCGAAATCGACATCGTAAGTGATCTGCCGGACCGACTCGTAGGCTTCCTTGCCCGGCCTGTAGTAAACCAGCAGCAGCACGCCGGTAAGCAACTGCACAATGAAACAGAGCAGGGAAATGCCGCCCCAGTAATACCAGAAGGAGTGCTTGTGCTGCGGCACCTGCTTGTGCGCCGCGAAGGCGGCGAGATCAGTCAGGCCGAGGCGTTCATCCGCCCATTTGTATACACCGTGCATCGGGCCGGAGTCAACGGATGCTTCAGACTTTGGAAATGACGACATGATCGTCTTTCGCCTCCACGTGATAAACCGTCAATCCCCTTGGCGGCGGACCCGACACGACTGCGCCGGTATTCACGTCATAGACGCCTCCGTGACACGGGCAGAAGATGCGGTGATTCTCCGGCTGATAGGCAACCGTGCAGCCCAGGTGGGAACAAACGGCGTCGAAGGCGACATAATGGCCGTCCTGATGGTGAATCAGCAGGGTGGGCCGGGAGCCAAAAAGAAAGATTGTTGCCGTCCCGGGTCCGGGCAATCCATTCGCGGCGACGGTCACCGTCGTGATCTCGCCCTCGGCGATTTCGGCGCGGCGAGCCGGTGTGGCCAGATACCGATAAACGGGGTAGCCGATCGCTCCCGCATAGCAGGCGCCAGCGAGTGTGATGCCCAGTTGCAGCAAGCCCCGGCGTGCCGGTTGCGAATCCCCGATATTCGTCAAATCGGAAATGGTCGAATCAGACATAGTTCTCCTGAACTCGCTTCGCCTTGCCCGATACGCCGATCAGCCACGCGATCACCACGAGCGCAGCCACCAGTAACACGAGAAACAGCCCGATCACCGACCAGTTGGAGGCCACTTGCCGGTCCCACACGTCGAATCCCGCTGCGCGCAAAGTTACGTCTCGAACGCCGTCGCGCACCATAGTGGTGGAGACGACGTTGAGGAAGGCGACCACGGAGGCGACGATCGCAGCCAAAGCATTCGCGCGTTTGCTCATCGCGCCGAAAATTCCCAGCACAGCCAGCAGCAGCGCCGTTGCAAGCCAGCCGAATACAAATGTCCGGTAGAGGGAATCGTCCATTACAGTCGCGACGATTTTGTCGGGCTGTGCGCCCATCGTCATCTGGGCGAGCGCGGCCTGTACTGCAATGCCGGCGGCGACTACCAATCCGCCAGTGCGCGTCATGAATCTGGCCAGTTCGTCGCTGAGGCCGGCACGCAGCGCCATCAGCATCAGCGCGGCTCCTGTGGCGGGGAACGAACCTATCAGGAAGAACAGCCAGCGGGGCATCAGCGTCGGGTCGGACGTGTTCAGTTGCATTCCGGCGGGGCTATGCAGATACATGGCGCTCCACGTTTGCGGGCGCAGCATGAGGGTCATGTTGTTGCTGTAGATAAAGGCGATGGTCAGGATCAGGAGCAGGGCTGCGAGGCCAGGCGCGAACCACGTTCGGTGCCGCGCGGCGAGGCCGGCCGCGACGTAAAGACCGTAGTAGCTGCCCATCAATAGGAGGATGACCGCGATCCAGTAAGTGCCGATGAGAACGCTGCTGGTGTAGAGCGCCCGGCCATAGAGCACCTGCGCGAACAGCAGGGGCGGAATGCCGAGATTGATGACGAAGGCCATCACGGTGGGCAGACGATGGATCAACATGCCGGAAGCATGGGTCATGACGTCCGATTCCCGCATTCGGCCGAGCAGAGCGAAGACGAGCGCGAGCGTCAGTCCGCCTAGCAGCAGCCCGACGGACGCGAGGTGGAGCGAGAATGTAAGGTCATGGAGTGCTTTCAGAAGCCAGACCGGGGCTGGCAACGGAATTGGGTCAAGTGTGGGGAAATGATTCATGATTGAGTCACTGCACGCGCCAGTTGCGTGAAATAGCGCTGTCGGATAGTGAAAGTGGTTGTATTTCCGACTCCTCGGCATAGATGTTGGCAACTGGCGGGCCAGCGGTATGCTTTTGGGGGTGTTGAGGGCAGGTACGGACCCGACGCCGCAGATATCCCCTTACGCGGATATCCCGGCCCCTCGTGGGATGCTGGCCGCGCGGGCGAACTCCTGCGACGCATTTCTGCGCTCAGTGTCCGCACTCATATACCGACGCAGTCTGCCCCGCCACCGAGCTTCTTCCCGGCCCCACGGCATCAGCCAAGCGCTGCGTGGCAACGGCCGTTCAACCCATTGAATACACACGCGAATGCCTGACAAACACGCCGGGCAGAAGCCCGGCGGCAGCCCGGAAGGGCCGCCCCACTCCGCGGGATACAGGCACTTAGCTTCGTTCGCGCTCCGCAGCCTGCAACCTTGGCGGGGCATCCCTTCCGCAGCAGCGTTTGTGTTTTTGATTCGATCCGCAGGGGCATCTGGCGTTGCGGGGCGTTCCGGATGGTTTAGTTACGCTTTTTTGCAAAGCGAACTGTTCCGTTTGTTCGGGCGATACGGGTGCCGGAGCCGGCTGAAATTCCCGATTCGATTTTTGCAAA
>PLEX01000218.1:23706-23890 GCA_003136575.1 Bryobacterales bacterium
AGGCGGCGAAGGTGCGCTTCCGACTGCTTCAGCACGCGGTGGGCGTGGGCGCGGGCGCGCTCGATCGATTTGAGGGCGATATCGATTTGCGGGTTGTCGGATTCGAGGGGATCTGTACCGGGAGCGAGGCCGACTCGCGTCGCGATGTTCGATTCGGCGCTGCGACAGCGGCGGAGCAGCCACA
>PLEX01000144.1 GCA_003136575.1 Bryobacterales bacterium
CGGAACTCAATGAAGAGTACATCCCGAAGATGGAGTGTGTGAAAAACCTTACGCTTGCAAAGAACCGGTGGTCTGTCCGGATGGGAACCCTGTGACTCTTCATTCCGAACCGCCGGGACCGGCATCAATCCCACTGAGTAGGATCAAAGAGGCGGAAAACAGATGAAACCGGCCGGCATTTCGATGCCGAAAGGTACCTTAAGGATCGCGCTATGTTAACCTTTTCATATTAACCGCTTATAGAGGAGCTTCACCCGTATGTTTCGATTCCCGGCAGTCCGCCCGGCAGTGTTTTGCCTCGCGATTGCGCTTTTCTCTACCGCCGCGTCCGCACAGATGAAAATCGGCGTGATCAACGTCCAGAAGGCCCTTTCCGACACCGACGAGCTTAAGAAAGCGTCGGCCGACATGAATAAAAAATACCAGCCGCGCACGGATGAGATGGACAAGCTCCAGAAGGATCTGGAATCGATCGATACCCAGCTGAACAGCGGCAAGCTGAACCAGCAAGCTCAGGCCGACCTCCAGACGCAGGGTACGCGCAAACAGCGCGATTTTCAGCGGCTCCAGGAAGACATGCAGGCCGACGTCGATCGCGACCGCCAGGCGATTCTTGCGAAGATGTCTCAGAAAATGCAGGACGTCATCACCAAGCTCGCGGAGGACAAAGGGCTCGATCTGATCGTCGAAGCTTCGCAGACCCTCTACTCCAAACCGGTGTACGACCTGACGGCGGATGCCACCACCGCCTATAACAAAGCGAACCCGGCAAAGTAGACTAAAGGCATGGCGGGTTATCTGGATCAATACGGCGCTGGTGAAGAGCGGCGTAACCGGATCATCATCCGCTCCGTTCTGGCCGTCATCGCCGTAGCCGTCGTTTCCACGCTCACTTGGTATCTGCTCCTCAACCACCACCAGGAAGCGGTCGTCAGGGATTTCATCGCGGCACTGAAGCGCGGAGACACCCGTGGCGCATATCGGATCTGGGGCTGCGGCGGTTCGAACCAGTGCCGCGGCTACGAATACGAAAAATTCGTGAAGGATTGGGGCCCTGGCCCCGACGGACCCGACCTCAACGTCATCGGACTCACCGATAGCGAACAGTGTAACGACGCCGTTCTGCTCACTCTTCAGGTCAATCTCAAACGCGTCGAACAACTCTGGGTGACGCACGACAGCGACAACATTAGTTTCGCGCCCGTCCTGCCCGGCTACACATCGGCCTTTTGTCCGCAGCAGATTCCGTACGAAATTATGGCCCACCGCACGGTGGGCAAGTTGAGAAAAATACTCCTGAAATAAACTAAAGACGACCCTATGAGCACGACCACCACTCCCCCCGCTGCCGGCCTTGAAGGTGTAGTCGCCGGCGAATCTGAAATTTGCTACATAGATGGCTACGCCGGGATACTCAGCTACCGTGGGTACAACATCCACACGCTGGCCGTCGACGCCTCCTTTGAAGAAGTCATCTGGCTCCTCTGGAAAGGCCACCTGCCGAACCAGGAGGAACTCGATGGCCTGAAGAAGCTTCTCTTCGCCAACTACGGCCTGCCCGCTCAGGTGGTCGATTTTCTCAAGGCGAATCTGAAGGCTTCACCTATGGACGTGCTGCGCACGGCCGTTTCGATGCTCAGCCTTTCCGACCCCGAGGCAAAGGACATGTCGCCGGAAGCCAATCAGCGCAAGGCTGCGAAGCTGATGTCGCAGACCTCCATGATCGTCGCCGGTTTTGGTCGCCTCCGCACCGGCCAGGAACTGCTCCCGCCGGACCCGAGTCTTGGCTTTGCCGGCAACTTCCTCTATTGCCTGACCGGAAAGAAACCCGACTCCGTGATGGAACACGTTTTCGACGTCGCTCTGACCCTTCATGCCGATCACGAACTGAACGCCTCGACGTTCGCCGCGCGTGTCACCGCTGCCACGCTGTCCGATATCTATTCCTGCGTGACGTCCGGCATCGGCGCGCTCAAGGGACCGCTTCATGGAGGCGCCAACGAGGAAGTCATCAGGATGCTGCTCGAAGTCGGCACTGCCGATAAAGCCGTCGAGCGGGTGCATGAAATGTTTGCCAGGAAAATCAAGATCCCCGGCTTCGGTCATCGCGTCTACCGCACCGAAGACCCGCGCGCCACGCATCTCCGCAAGATGTCCGAGGATCTTGGCAAGAGCACCGGCCACGAAGATCTCTACCTCATGTCGAGCCGCGTTGAAGAAATGGTGAAGGCGGAGAAGAAGCTCAACCCGAATGTCGACTTCTATTCGGCGTCCACGTACTATTCGCTTGGCATTCCCATCGACTTGTTCACGCCCGTGTTCGCCGTCAGCCGCATGTCCGGCTGGACCGCTCACGTGCTTGAGCAGTATCACAACAATCGTCTGATCAGGCCGCGCGCCGAATACAAAGGCAATCCGGACGGCATGCCATGGATTCCCATGGCGAGCCGCTAGACCGCGTTCATTCCAAATGGACGAACGCGCTTTTTACCAGGAATCCCGGACGACGAAGCCGATCACGCTCAATTGTCCGGCATGCCGCACGCAGGACACATACGAGCTGAACTGGATCGTGCAAAAGAAGAAGGACCGCCTGCCCGGCGGCGCCGACGAGCGCGATCGCGCCAAATTTGCCAAAGCGCAAAGCTACATGGTGCTGGTGGATAATCAGGCGGTCTGCAAAAACGTGCGCTGCCGGAAGCGCTTCGATATTTCCGGCGTCAAGACGATGGCGTTTCTGTAAAGCGGCCGAGGTGGCGCGCTAGACTCGCGCCTACTCGGGCCTGGGCACCGTATCGCCCGCCGCAGATCCCAACACCGTCTTCGTCTTTTCTTTTTTCGAGTGCCGCGCGATCCACTCTCCGATCAAGTTGAGCACGGTCGGCGAAATAGTCTCCTCGATTTCGCCGTATTCCGATGGCGCGCCCATTGTCGCAGTCTGGAAGAAGTGATTCAGGCCGGCCAGTTTCACTACTTCATAATCCGTATTCGCGCCCGCTTCCAGTTCCCACGTGATCGCGGGCAGATTCTGCGCCGGCGGCACCTGAACGTCGAGCGCGCCATTCAGCGCCAGCACCGGTTGTTTCAGCGTGCGCAGCGCCGGGCCTGGATCGTAATTGATGAGGAAACGGAACCACGGCGTGGTGGCTTCATCGAAACGCGAGTCGAGCAGGTCCAGAGGCGACGAGGTGAAGTCGCCCAGCGCCGCCCTCATTTTCGATTTCGCCAGCACGGCATCGTTTTCCGATCGCGCGATCGAGAGTATCTTCTGCTCGCGCTCGCGGTTCTTTTCGATGAGCGTCTCGGGCAATCCCATGGACCGGCTGACCATCATCTGCTGCTCAAGCACGATTTGATCGCCAGGCACTCCCGGTGCCGCCATCAGCACAAGGAAGTCGACATCCTTTGCTCCCAGCGCCGGGTCGCTCGCCACCATCGGCGCTACCAGACCGCCTTCGCTGTGCCCGATCAAACCGATTCTTCCGACGAATTCACGCGTTCGCAGGAAGCGTACGGCTCCGGCAACATCGTCCGCGAAGTCGCGCGTGGTCGAGCCGTTGAAACGGCCTGTGGACCTGCCCGTTCCGCGATCGTCGGAGCGAAGCACGACCACGCCGCGGCGCGCCAGATAGTCGGCAATCACCCAGAACGGCTTGTGCCCGAGGTTAGATTCGTCGCGGTCCTGCGGACCCGACCCCGTGATAAGAATCACGCCGGGGAACGGTCCCGTGCCGTCTGGAACAGTCAGCGTGGCATCGAGGTAGACGTTACGGGCGAAGCTTGGATATTTTATATTCTGCTCGGTGTAGGGGAACGGTGGCCGCGGCGTCTGCGGCCGTTTGACCTTCTGCGTCGCGCCGTCTCGCAGAAGCGTGAAGGGGATCGACATTCCTTCGATCCAGTCGCCATCGAGACGATTGCCGTCGTCCATCACGATGCCGGCAAACGCCGCATGAACGGACTCGACCCGGAAAGTAACTCGATACATTTCCACCTTAACCCCCGTTATGGGGATGCCCGCGATGTGCTGATCGGGGCTGTCGAGTTTGCCTGTGCCATTTCTGTCGAAGCGGATCGCGACGTGTAGATTCTCGACGCCGGCATTTAGTGTCCCGGTCCAGAGTCCCTGGAGCTTGCCGAGCGAAAAATCCTGACCAAGGGCGGATGCGGCCGACAGCAACAGCAATAAGGCGGCGCGGCGCATGATCTGATTGTAATCGGCGTTTACCGGCGACGAGATGCTTCTGGGTCGAGTGTCCCCGGCCGACAATGCGGCTTCAGCAATGGATCGTAGTCCTCAAACCCGTGCATCGCTCCTCATCTGCGGCACGTAAGTGCACTCGCGTCTCGCACAGCGCCCGAGCAGCCAGTCTGACTTCCAGGCTTCCCGCAGCCACGCAGTGTCCGGATTCCCGACAGTCTCTGACTACTATTTCCATCTCCCCTGCCAACCCTCTCCTTCGCTCGGCAGCGAACAAGCGGGCGCAAGCACGATAACGTCGTTCTCACTGTAACCTCCGCCCAATCGCCCGGCCCGTCCGAGTACGATCACGGCATGGCCGCAAATTCCTCGCCGGAATTGTCCGCCCTGCTTTACCGATCCGCAGCAGCCAGTTCCTCCGGCAGCACGATCTGCCGCGCCCGTTCGCCAGGGATGCCTGCCGAGACCCACCTCGTCCGTTGTGGAATGGGATCGCGGCGCGACCAGCGGCCACTGACCAATCTGCTGTTATTCTCAATGCATGTTGTTTCCAGGCTTTCCCGGAGTCGCAACGGCGGTGGGGCTGTTCGCACTGATATGGCTCATCATCTATTTGAAGAGCAAAGGGACGCTGATCGTCTTCGATCCAGGGGGAAAACATGGTGAGTTTGGCAAGAGGCTGCTTCCCATGTATCTGGACATCACGAAATTCGTCCTGGGTCTGGCGGCCGGGTCGATCGTGCTGCTTGTCGGCTCGCTGAATCTCAATCAGTCCAACGGCCGGTCTCTAAGGCCCTTCGCGTCGCCATTGTTTCTGGTGGCGATGAGCATCATTTACGGAGTGCTTTTCATGATTCTGCTGGCCTTGAACTACGAGTATCATCTACACCATCCTAACGATCCGCGTTCCTATACCCGATTTCAATACACGCGAAACCAGTCGCTCGGATTCGGCGCGCTCGTCTGTTTTTGCATCAGTTATATGTGGCTGATAGCGGCGGCGACCACATGAGAGGCCGGCCGCGCCCGGAGTCAACGCTTAGGGGATAGATTTACCTACGGCATGCGGATATTCAAGGGATTTCTATTCACGGCGGCCATCCTGATTCTCTCTGCCGGCATCCTGGGCGCCTACTTAGTGCGCGGAGGATTTCGCCGATTCGAGGTCGCGCCATATCCGGTTCCTCCCGCCGCCTTCGCAAACTGGAACGATGTGCTGGCGCATCCGCGCGACATTTCCCTGACGACCTTTCAGACCGGCGTTGTCCACATGGACGCGTGCCTGAACCTCGACCCTGCAAGCCCCAGACAAGCCGACTGCGACCATGTGCCGCGCGATCTCGCCGTGCTGGTTCACTTGGTTCACCATCCCCGCTTCGGAGACTTCCTGATCGACACGGGCTTCGACGACTCCTTCGCGAAGCATCCGCCCTATGGTAGTTACACCGAGGCGATGAAGTTGTTCAATTGGGCCAACGGCGTGACCAACCGGCAGGAGCCGGGCATGGACCTGGCGGCACAGCTCGCGCGCCTGAACGTTCATCCGAAGGCCGTGTTCTTCACGCATCTCCACCCCGATCACACCGGGGGCGTCTCAGCGCTCGGGCCCGGGACTGAGTTCGTTTTCGGCAAGGCTGAAGCGAGCTTTTTGGCGCGAGCCGCCGTCGCCAACCACTTCCCAGCCAACGCGAAGTTCTTCGGCATCGATTTTCCAGCCGCGCCTACGATGCCTCCCCTCGGGCCGTGTGTCGATCTGCTTGGCGACGGATCTTTTTGGGCCATCTCGGTGCCCGGTCATACCGACGACGACATGGCGTTTCTGATCAACGGCGCCGCTCCGGTTCTATTGACCGGCGATGCAAGCCACTTCGCCTGGGCGTTCAAGGCCGGCGTCGGCCCACGTGGATGGAATGACGCCGGAACCGCCCGGGGGCGAGTAAGCCTGGAACGACTGCGTGCCTTCGCGAGGGCGCATCCGGGTGTAAGACTTATTTACGGACATGAAACGGAGCGTTTCTGAGGAACACGCGCAAGTAACGCCTTCGGACCGGGCTGAACGGGTGGTTCCTTCGATGGCTGGCGCCGCGTTCGTCGCCGCTTGCGTATAACCGTAACTGAACTGCGGCAAGGTCCGAGTGGAGTGAAGAAAATGACGACAATCCTTGGCGCCGGCGGCCCAATCGGAAATGAACTCGCAAAGATCCTTGCAGCCCGAAACAGGCCGTTCCGCCTCGTCGGCCGCAACCCGGGTCCAGTTGCCGGAGGGGAACTGTACCCGGCGGACCTCGCCGATCGGGAACAAACCATCCGGGCAGTTGCCGACTCGACCGTTGTGCACCTGGTCGCCGGTCTCCAATACAACCTTGGGGTTTGGCGGGAACTCTGGCCGCGGATCATGGCGAACACCGTCGAAGCCTGCAAACGCGCGGGGGCGAAGCTGGTTTTCTTCGATAACGTCTACATGTATGGGAAGGTCGCGGGTCCGATGACGGAAAACACTCCGTACGCCCCGTGTTCGAAGAAGGGAGAGATCCGCGCAAAGATCGCAACGGCTCTGATGAATGAGGTGCAGACTGGCGGTCTGAGCGCAATGATCGCGCGCTCAGCGGATTTCTACGGACCCGACACCCAAAACGGTGTGCCGAACGTTCTGGTCTTTGAGCCTTTCGCGAAAGGGGCAACGGCATCGTGGTTGGTCAATGCCGCGGTGCCTCATTCGCTGACCTTCATTCCCGACGCGGCGCGTGGTGTGGCAATGCTGGCGGACGAGGAATCGGCGTGGAACCAGGTCTGGCATCTGCCGACGGCACCCAATCCACCGACCGGCAGCGAGTTCATCGCTATGGCTGCACGTGAATTCGGAGTGGCCCCCAAATGTCGGGTGTTGAACAGGCCGATGCTTCGGATGGCCGGATGGTTCAAGCCCCAGGTTCGCGAATCGTACGAGATGCTGTATCAGAGCGATTCTCCCTACCTGTTCGACTCGACGAAGTTCGCGAAACAATTCGGCTTCGCGGGAACCCCCTATCCGGACGGAGTCCGAATCGCCGCCGATTCCTACAAGGGAAAGCCTCGGGTCTAATCATGGGGCAGATGCCCCGATCGCCAATCTCGCGGCGGTCCAGCGGGGCTCTCCCGGGGGCTTTCCCGGAACCCCCGTCGACTACCAACTGGTCCTGGTTTTCTCCCACTTTCCCGATGCAGGAGGCACCGTGGCGATTGTGCCGGGCACCGTCACTGGTCCGAATTTCCCTGTTCGGAAACCAACCATTCGAGCAGTTTAGCGATGACGATATCTCACGCGTGCGACCACTTCGCCTCCGTGACCTCTTCCGTTTCGCCGACACCAGAGCCTGGTATTCTCGGGCTATCGGCGATCAGCCCGGCGCTGCTGGTGTATCTGCATTGCAGTCTACCGCGCACCTGTTGAAGCGAGATTATCCGGGAGAATTCGGCGTTTCCCAGTCCGGCCAGCTACGCTGTGTAGTCTGCGGGTATCTGGCCTTCCGGTAGCAGTTCGCCCTTCTCCAGATGGCGAATTTTCGTCGCGAAGCGGGCCGCATGCGGGTCGTGCGTCACCATCACGATGGTCTTGCCGAATTCCTTGTTCAAACGGCTGAGCAGCGAGAGAACTTCGGTCGCCGAAGTCGCATCCAGATTGCCCGTGGGTTCGTCGGCCAGGATCAGGTCGGGGTCGGTGACGATTGCGCGTGCGATAGCAACGCGCTGTTCCTGTCCGCCGGAGAGCTGGCGCGGAAGGTGCTTCAACCTGTCGCCGAGTCCGACGAGTTGGAGAGCGGTCGTCGCGTGCTCCATCCGTTCTTTCCGGTTGAGCGAAGTCAGCTTCAGCGGCAGTTCCACGTTCTCGATGGCGGTGAGCACCGGGATCAGGTTGAAGCCCTGGAACACGAAGCCGATGTGGACGTTGCGCCAATGCGCGATCTGGCGGTCGCTCAGCGCGCGGAGGTCCTCTCCGAGCACGAGGATCTCGCCGTCGGTCGGCCGGTCCATGGCGGCGATCAGGTGCAGGAGCGTCGATTTGCCGGAGCCGGATGGCCCCATCAACGCGATGAATTCGCCCTTCTGCACTTCGATGTTGGCGTTCTTCAGCGCCACTACATGAAACTGATCGCGGACGAATTCCTTCGTGAGCTCGCGTGTCTGGATTACCGGTTCACTCATTTTTGCTTCACCTTGTCGCCGTCTTTCAAATCCACCGGCGGACTCACGATCAGATCTTCCCCGCCAATAAGGCCGTCTTCGATCAGAACGCCCTGCCCACCGCCCGGCATCGGGTTGTTTGCGCCGGCCTTGACGGTGCGTTTCACCGCGCGCCCGTTGGCGATTACGAAGACCGCACCGCTTCGGACAGCCGACGACGGCACTACGATGGACGGCTTTGCCTCAACGCCTTTCACGGCCGGTCTGGCGTCCGACAGAAAAGCGACGCTGGCGTTCATTTCCGGGCGCAGAAACTGATCGGGATGGAGAATTTTCACCTTCACCTGGACCGTTGCCTTCTGGCGATTGGCTTCGGGCGACACCTCGTCGATCATGCCGTCGTACTTTCGGTCGGGAAACGCATCGGTGGTGACGACGCCCTTCTGCGTTGGCCCGAGCTTGGCGAAATCGTTCTGATTGATGTCGAGCTCGACTTTCAGATCGTTGAGATCGGCCATCGAGACGACGTAACCCTTCGCGCCCTTGTCGCCCGTCATGCCGGTGGTAACGAACTCGCCGACTTCCACGTTGCGCTCCAGAATCGTACCGGAGATGGGCGCGCGGATCACCGTATTGGCGAGTTGAGTTTCGGCCAGAGCGAGTTGCCCTCTCGCCTGCTCGACCAGTCCCTGTGCGGCATCGATATCCTCTTTGCGTGGCCCGAGTTTCGCCAGATCCCAAGTCCGTTGAAACGACAACGTCTGTGCGGCTGCACTGTCGAACTTTGCCTGGGCGTCATCCAGGTTCTGCGTAGACATGACGCGTTCCTGGACCAGTGTTTTGGTGCGGTCGAGCGTGACTTTGGCGTTGGCTTCGCTCGCTCGCGCATTGTCCAGATCGGCTTTGGCCTTGGCGATTTCTTCCGGGCGCGAGCCATTCTTCGCGCGAGCCAGGCTTGCTTCCAGATTCGCCAAACCGCCCTTAGCCTGCTGCACCTGAGCTTTGTATTCGTCGTCTTCGAGACGAACCAGTTCCTGATCTTTCCTGACTTTATCGCCCTTGTCGACGCCGATCCATGCGACCTTGCCAACAACCTTGGAACTCAGCTCGATGGTATGCGCGGCGACGATATAGCCGGTGGCATTCAGGATCACGTCGCCGGCGCGGGCCGCGTCGTCCGGCGACGACGCATGGACGCGCACGACGTCGACTTCGGTTGGCCGGTTCAACATTCCATAGGCATAGAATGCGCCGGCCGAGACCAATATCAACGCGATTCCGCCGAATATCCAGCCGCCAATTCCTCGAGACGGCTGTGACGATCGTTTCCTGCCGCGGTCGATCCGCAGGCTTTTCAGTTCGGGTTCCATGAAGGGAGTATGGGACTTATCAGATGTCTCTCAACGCGACCAGGATTTCTTTTTTCGCGGCCATGCGCGCGGGGAAGACGCCGCCGAGAGCACCCATTACCAGCGCGAATCCGATGCCCACCGCCATCACGTCCGGCCCAACGCGGAAGTTGAACGCTATTTCGCTGAAGCTGGTGAAGCTCATCAGGCCCGTGGTGACGCTGTTGAGCGGGAGCACGATGAGACATCCGATCATGCCGCCGAGCAGGGACAGAAGAATCGATTCGAGAAAAAAGCTCAGCAAAATGCTGCCGCGGGAAAAGCCAAGAACCCGAAGCGTTCCTACTTCCTTCGAGCGGCGCGCGACGGCGGCGTACATCGTATTCATCGCGGCGAAGCTGGACCCCACCGCCATGATGATTGCGACGAATACGCCCAGATACTGCACCGGCGCTGCGGAACTGGTCTGCGAATCCATATAGTCGACCTCGGTGCGGGCGTTGGAATTGAGCCGCACGTCGTCGTTGATGGAATTGACCAGTGCCTGCGCCGCTACGCTATCGGTGGCTCGGATCAGCGCGGAACTGGGTCCGTCCTGCCTTTTGAAGTCGCCGGCCATCTGGTTCAGGTCGGCATAGATCTCGCTATTGGTCGCGCTGGAATCGGAATCCATTACACCGACCACTTCCCAATCGCCCCGGCCGAAATGCAGCTTGCGGCCCAGCGCCGCGCCCGGGTAACGGTTCGCGATGGACTTGCCGACCACAACTTCGCGCTGTCCGGCGCGGAACCAGCGTCCTTCCGAAATCTTCGTTTTTTCGCGTATGTCGAGGCCGACCGTAGTCAGGCCGCGCAGCGTGATATTCATGCCGTCCGGATGAGACTCGCTCGGCAGATTAATAACGGTTACGAGTTCGAGCGATGCCTTTGGCAAACCATCGGCGCCACGCGCGATGCCGGGTTTCGCTTTCAACGCCTCGAACGCTTCGCGCGTCATACCTCCGCTCAGTTCCGCGTTGGCGCCTTTGCGCATCACGAGAATGTTCAGCGGATTGCCCGATGCCTGAAACGCCGATTTCAGCCCGCTCACCAGCGCCAGCACGGCAACCAGAACGGCCACGGTGAGCGAGATGCCCAGCGCCGTCATGATCGTGGTGGTCTTGCGTACTGTCAGATTGCGCAGATTATATGCGAGAGGGATCGCCATTGGTTTTTAACCTGAGTTCCTGAGGGATTCGAGGATCGGGGTGCGCGACGCATTGTACGCGGGGATGAAGGAACTTGCAATGCCGATGAAGAAGGCGACGACGAGCAGCGCGCCGCCAACATCGGGCGTGATGCTGAGAGTCTTCATAGCCTGCAGAAAACTGGGGCCGTTGCGGACTGCGCCCGTCATCCCCACCGCCAGCAACAGTCCGACACCACCGCCCAGCAGCGCCAGCACGCCCGCTTCGCCCAGGATCAGGAAGAGGATCGTGCCAGGTGTGTACCCGAGCGTCTTCAGAATGCCGACCTCCTTAATGCGTTCCCGGACCGACATCGCCATGGTGTTCGCTGAGACCAGCAGAATTGTGAAGGTTACCGCCGCGCAGATAATCATGAGAAACGCCTTGACATTGCCGAGGAACGATACGAATTGCAGCGTGAAGGCCTGCTCGGACTCGGACTTGGTCGGCTCCGGCGAGTTTGCGAACATGTCGTCGATGGTTTTCGCGACTGACGCGACCTGGCCCGCGCTTTCCACCTGAACCTGGAATGATCCGACCTGATCCTGCCTCGCGCTGCCGGAACCCAGCATTTCACTCAGGTACTTTTCATTAAAGAAGAGCGTTTCGCTGGTATTGGGGTCGTTGAAGATGCCGACCAGAGTCAACTCGGGGTTGACGGGGAAAATGTCGCCGGTGAGGAAGATCTTCTCGCCGATCTTCCAGTGCATCCTCGTGGCGAGATCGGAACTGGCGATCGCGCCGGTTCGCAGTTGCTGAAAGGCCTTCTGCTGGCCTTCTGGGAGTCCGATCTCGGGACGAACGCGGAAAAACATGTCCGGCTCGACGGTGAAACGGGCGAAGAAATTGGCCTGATCGCGCGCATCCTTATATGTGCCGCCGAACCACTGCCAGACCATCGCTTCGCGCACGCCGGGAACCTGCCTGATCTTGAGGGCGTAGCTGGCGGGCAGCGACTGCGTGATCGAGACCTTGTGATGCACCACCAGGCGCAGTTCCTGGCCGGGAGTGGGTGGAGCAAGGAAAAGGCCGCGATAAAGCGCGCCGAGCACCCCGAGCAGACACAGCGACATTCCGATGCTGACCATGGTCAACGCGCTGCGCCGCTTATTCCGCAGCGAGTTTTTGAACATCAGCGACAGGTAACGGAACATATGAATCATTCTAGCGGTGCCCCTGGCACTGGTTCAAAGCGGAATCGGCGAATGGCGGCGAACTGCTGGTGAACAGAGGCGAGGCGGTGCCCGCGTGTATATCGCCATTCCGATGGACGGCACACCGGAGGTTCGGTAGTGATAATCTGGCCAGGATTGGTGGGCGCATCGTCCCGCGGAAGTGCGGGCGATCAACGGGAGCGTTTCGCGCCCGGATTCGGGCAGCGCCAAAAAAAAGATTCAGTGACGGACTCAATAAGTAAGTCCACGAAAAATTTGGCTCCCAGTCTGGATACGTTTCGAACTCTTGCGACACTGGTGGCGTTAAAATCGGACCCATATTGGCCCATTGTTTTGAGGGCGATCTGTGCGAAGTGCTGGCCCGTGTCCAGGACAAGCATCCAGTCTGGACACGTCTCGAACTCGCCAAGGGGACCCGTAGTGTCCGGATGCGCCGTCATCCGGCCGCAAACCGCTGCGATCGCCTTACCCTCGCGACCAGGGAGGACTGATGCGGCTTTTTGAGAAAACGCCCATTTTACAGGCTCTCCAGTCACCCAACTCCCAAGAGGATCTGTTTAGCTCCGCCAACTAACTGATTATGTTAGGCTTATAGCCGGACAGTTGTGATGTTGTCGTTGTTGTGAATCACTTTCCGGACTCCTGCGGCATCCGCCGTGGCGGGATGAAACTGGGGCCAGAACGAAGGTTCGGACAGGCTGTTGGAAGACGGAATCAGCCGCGTCGTGAAGCGCATGACGGTAATGCGTTGGTGCTGCGTCTAAGCCGCAGGTAAGCTTCCCGGCTATGCGCTTTGATCGGCCGGAGCGCGGGTGTTGTGGGAGCGAATTCCGTGAAACGATTACTTCAGGCCTGTCGTTCGCGTGAAACCGACCGACTATTCCGCGGCGCAACCGCTGGGCAGCATAACAGGGAGAACGGCCACACTACTCGGATTCGTATCGATTCGTTTTCTATGCAGTACTAAAGTGCAAGCTTGAAGATACAATAGCATTTGACGTTCCGTTAATGAACAATCCCGAACCGGGATCGACGCCACCCAGTCAGTGGACGTTGATCCGCGGGGCGCGCCAACTGCTGACGTTGCGCGGCCCGAGCGGACCTCGCCGAGGTTCGGCAATGAACGACCTTCATGCGATTCCCGAAGGCGCAGTCCTGGTCCGCGACGGAATCATTGAGGAGGCAGGCAGCACGCGGCGGCTGGAGAATCTGGCCTCGGCGCGTTTGGCACGCGAAATCGACGCCACCGGCAAGGTAGTGATGCCCGCATTCGTCGATCCCGACGCCCCGATTGTATTACCGCCCCCCGCCTCGGGAGATTTCAAAGAGATTGACATTCGGCGAATGTCGGGACGCCGGCTCGAGGCACAGGCGACGTCAATGACCGCGGAGTTAGCGAGCTACGGCGTTTTGACCGTCGGAGCGCACACGCTGTTCGCTCCCGATCTGCGTCATGTGGTCAGGGCATTGCGTATTCATCGGGCACTGAAGCCGAGGATCCTGCGGTTGCGGTCCATTTTCGCGCCGCAATATCCAGAGGATGACGATCCGGCAAAACTCGATGAAATCCGCCTGCGCTGGATGCCGGCGATCGCACGGACAAAGCTGGCCGCGCTTATCGAAATTCCCGTCTCAGAAGCGACAATCGAACAATCCCGTGCCCTGGCTGAAGCCGCGGCGGCAAACGGCTACGCCATACGGATCCGCGTATCGGGGGCGTCTACGGCTGAGGTTCTCCAACTGGCATATTCCGCTGGCGCTGTGTCCCTTGTTGGCCCCGCACCCGCGGTACCCGCCCTGTCCCGCGCCCTGGCAGATGCCGGTTGCGTCAATGTCGCCGTCGCCTCCCGCATATTCGCGGGGAGATACACCTCAAAGCGGAACGCCATTGACGACGGAATTCCGGTCGCCCTCGGATCGGGTTATCGAAACGACGTTACGACCTCGCTGAATCCTCAGTACATGCTCTATCTGGCTTGCACACTCCTGGGGATGACGATCGAAGAAGCCATTGTCGCCACAACGTACAACGCCGCCTGCTCGCTGCGGCTCTCGCATGTAACGGGTTCTCTCGAACCCGGAAAATCCGCGGATATCTGCATCATGGATGTCAACGACTACAGGGAACTGGCCCGACACGTCGGACACCACGACGTCTGCCTGGTGATGCGCGCGGGAAAAACGATATACCGCCGCCCCAATCCGACGTTCGACGATTAGCCCGACGGGAAACGACGATGCCGGCCGTTTCCGTCCAGGAGTCTAGTGATGATGGTGGTGGTGATGATCCGGCGCAGCCGTAATTACGCAGCCACTGTCCGAGATCTGGCAGCCCACATGCTCGAACTGCACGGTCGTGTGATGAATGTGGAAGCGGTCCGCGAGAACGTGGTTGATCCGGTGCAGGATCTCGCAGCTCTGCGATGGCGGCATATCGTCGATCAGCACGTGGCTCGAAAGCGCGTGCGATTCCGATCCCAGACTCCAGATATGCAGATCGTGAACGTCCAGCACGCCGGCCACTTCCTGGACTGCCGCCGCTACCGCATCCAGCCGGACACCGCGCGGTTTGCCTTCGAGCAGGATATTCAGGGATTCGTGAATAATGTCCCACGCCGTCCAGATAATCAGGATCGCAATGACCGCGGAGAGGATGGGATCGATGGTCGTCCAGCCCGTGAAGCGCATCACGAGCGAACCGGCAATAATGCCGATCGCGCCCAGCAGGTCTCCCATCATGTGAACATAGGCGCCACGAAGGTTGACGCTCTTATCCCCGGTCAGCTGAATTCCCATCATCACGCCGCCGTTCAGCGCTACCGCTCCAACGGCAACCCAGAGCATCGTGCGATCGTCTACAGCTACCGGGTGGAGGAACCGGACCCAGCTTTCGTAGAGGATCCAGACGGAGAGCACAACAAGTGTCAGCGCGTTCACAAAGGCCGCCAGTACGCCGGCGCGGTGGTAGCCGAAGGTGCGGGATTCGTCGGCGGGCATCTTCTGGATGTAAACGGCAAACCAGGCCAGCAGCAGCGCCAGGGCGTCCGTAGCGTTGTGCCCGGCATCGGACAACAGCGCAAGACTGTGAGCGCGCAGGCCGGAGATCACTTCGATCACTACAAACGCACTGGTGGCGATCAGCGACCAGACCAGTACTTTCCCCGACTTACCTTCGTGATGATGCGAGTGCAATCAAACTCTCCAATCCCATTGTAGAGACCCGGTCCGCGAAAACGGCTCGCTACATTGCGCGGCGCGGGTTTGTCAATGGAAATGGGGAACGCTTCGCAATGGCCGCCGGCGCGAGCCGCCATTCGACTATCCCGCCGGTTGCCGTTACCTGATAGCAGATTCCAGACGATCATACAGCTCAAGCTGCCGTCGAGCAATTACGTTCCAGTCGAACCCCAACGCGGTCTGCCGCGCGCTCCGGCCGATCGCGTTCCGGCGCAATTCGTCCCTCTCGATATCCTCAATGCACTTCGCCATCTCCGGGCCGGTTTCCGCCAACAGGAAGTCGTGGCCAGGAGTGGCGTCCAAACCGTTGACACCTGCCGACGTGCTCACGACGACTTTACCCATCGCCATCGCTTCCAGCACCTTAATATTCGTTCCCGCCGAGGCGGTCAGCGGCGCGAGCACGATCGCAGCCCGATGGTAGGCGTTACGCACATCGGCGACGAAGCCCTCCACTTCGATTCCCGGCTGCGCCAGGTCGATCGAAACGCGGTTGTGAAAGTAATCAAGATAATAATCGTGCCGTGCGCCGCCAATAACGTGCAAGCTGTGGCCGGGGCCAAGTAGCGGCCAGACCTCGCGCAGGAAGAATTCCAACGCCAGCAGATTGGGCAGATGCGCAAACGAACCGATCAATAGCAAACGCCCGGGTTCGGGGTCGGTGGCGACCGGTCGGAACCGATCGCAATCCACACCATTCGGGAGGCATTCCACTTTTCGCACACCGGTCACAATCGAGCTGTCCTTCGCCGACATGGTGACGACGCAATCGACTGTTTTCCACGCGGACGTCTCAAACTCTCGCCACTTGGCCAACTGCTGTTCCAACTCAAGACGCACCGTGCCGCCCGGCGGCACAGTCTTTAGCAACTGCTCCTGAAGATCGAAGGTGACATCGTGCTCGACGAGTATGGTCCTGGCCGGACGGCACGCCTCCGCATACTGGGCCATCCAGGTGAACTCGAGCTGGGCAATCTCCGGCTTCCATTGACGCACTGCTTGTTTCAGGCAGGCGCGGAACGTGGCCGAATCGAATTCTTCCACCATATCCGGTCGCGGCGTCTCACGCCGGTAGTGGGATCCGTGACGCCGCACTAAAACGATCCGGCTGCACAAGGCCAGTAACTCGGGCGCAGGCGGCTTCAATTCGTCGACGAACGCAGTCAGGATGAGATTGGCTTCACCCGCCGTCGTGCGCATCAGATTGTTAATACGAACCGCGCCGCCGTGCGAAAGCGGAAAGGGCAGATAGGGGCTGGCGATAAGGATCGTCTTTCCGGCGGAATTCCGGTCGCCCGGGAATATCGCAACATCGCCGTTTGTCAGCGCCAGTATATCGGATTCCTGCAGGCACGCGGACGGAGGCGGAGCCGGCGCGATGGCGGGAATGGCGCGTAACGTGTCCAGCGCCGCGTCTCGGCCTTGCATCGCCTGCAAGTGCAGCCTACGGATTCCTTCGAGCCAAAGCCGTTCGAACAGTTCCCGGTCGGAAACGGCATTCGCCACAAACCGCAGATAGTTCCGCTCGGTGAAAAAATCGATCTGCCGCTCTGTGTAGAAGCGTGCTGTGGTGCTGCGATGCCTGTGCTCCACCCGTGCACTGGCGCAATAAACCGTCGGCCAGCCGTGCTTCCAGGCGCGAAAACCGAAGTCGAGGTCTTCCACGTAAGCCGGCTCGTAGAGTTCGGCGACCCCGCCCAGCGCGGCGAGTTTGGCGGTATCGAATAACGAACACCCGCCGCTTCCATACAGCACCCACGTCAGGTCTTCGCCTTCCACCGGGTCGTCGCACCGGACGGGAAAATCCAGTTCGCCGATCCGTCGCCAGACGGTCTTTCCCGTTTCTTCCCGCCGCGCGCCATCGGGGAAGAAAATCTGCGCCGTCGCGCAAAACAAATCGGGCACAAGTTCGAATGCGCGATTGAGAGACTCGACAAACGCGGGCTCCACAATCATGTCGTTATTGAGCAGCAGCGTCCGCGCATAACGCGCTTCCCGGATTCCCCGGTTCACGGCTTCCGCGAAGGACAGAGGCGCCGCGCTTTGGTGAACCCGGATTTCCCGATACTCCCGCGCCAGCCAATCTGCCGTTCCATCGGACGAACCGTTGTCCACCACCACGACTTCGCCCGCGTCCATTTGCCCAAGCAGCGGAGGCAGCATTTCGCGCAGGAGTTCCAGGCCATCGCGGCTGGGAATTACGACGGTCACGCCATCCTGCATGGAGGCAGCCGTCAACGGCATGACCGCATCCGTCCGGGTGCCGCGCGTTCTGGCCGCAGCCAGGCCTCGCGCCTGTGCGGCGCGCGCGCGCAGTGGAATCTCCGCTTCGCCGGGATGGGCGATTCGCCTCAGCCACGACCGCAATCGGCCGCCTTCGCGAAGTTGCCTCGCGTACCCGCGAAAAGCCCTCCGCAACAGGAAGCCCCGTAAAGCGTCCGGCGGGCCAACGTGCAGATCTTCGTCCCAGGCAGTCAGAACGTTTGGAGCGAGCTGATACGCCGCGCGCCGGAGATCGTCCAGTGCGCCGCGGCGATCCCACGCGACCGCGCCGCACTCAATCCGCCTGCCCGCGAGCGCGGTCGTCACATAAGCCAGGTTCCGATCGAATGTCCGCTTCGGATGCCATGAGATCCACTCGTATGACTGGCCGTCCGGGATCGGCGGTTCAAACTCGGAAACCACACAAAGAGGAAGGACCGGGCGAACCGGGATGAAGTTTTCGAGCATTGCCCGATTCAGCTCGGCTATACCAGACGCGAACACGACACGCACGGGCGCTGGCGCGGCCCCGGCCGGCGTTTCGGTCAGATGGGGGGCTGAAGGCACGCGTCGTACTCTCTGGCCTCGAAAGCCCGCCACATTTCGAGAGCCTGAATGGCGAAAGTGGTGGAGACGGGATTCACGTGAGGCGAAAGAACGCCTGCGCGACGCCCGAAAATGAATCCGCCGTCGAACCGGGGATCGGCGCTGTCGGATTGAAAGCCAGTCAGCGCAGCGGCTTCCTCTCGCGCGGCATCCACATCCATCGCAATCACGTGAGATGCCCGCACCCTCGCCCGCAGAAGCTGGGCATACACATCGCTGCGCACAAACTCGGGTGCCAGTTCCCGCAGGTACCGCGCCGCCTCGGTCACGACATCCGAATAAGTCTGAACACAGTCGGAACGATCCAGCAACGGCGACAACGCTTCCAGAAAGTAGCAATACGCATGAAGCCGGTCCATGATACTGAGACGCTCGTCCGCGCCGGCGAGAAATCCGTCGCAGGTGCGCATTCCGCTTTCGACAACGTTGAGGTAATTCCGTCTGAGTTGCTCGTCGCCCGTGATGACGGCAAGTTCCCACCATGCGAGCGCCGACTTCGCCTGATAGCAACCGGGCGACGTCGACCATTGCGCCGTCCTCGGCAATGGCCTCTGATCCGGCAACGTCAAAATCGGGTCGTAGTCACGCCCGTTCCAGAACGCGGACATGCCGTGGGCGGCAGCCGTGGCGACTTCGAGAAGCCGGTCTTCGCGCGTTTCGCGCCACATGTCCAGCAGCCCGCGCGTGATAATTCCAGAATCGAAGAAATAGGCTAAATGGCGGCTCTCGACCGTGGGTGAAGGATGCTCGTAGGGGAAGATCCGCAGCGACTCGTCCCAAGCCTGGCCGGCAAGGAAATCGGTCGTGCGCCGGGCCTCGTCGAGGTATTCGGAATCGTTCGTCGTCCTGTAGAGAAACAGCAGGGCCATCGCCGCGTAGCCGGAGATCTCGGTCGAAACCGGCAAGTTTCTTTTAAGTTCGGAACGGTAAAAGCGCGAAAAACCGCCGGACGGTTCGTGAATACCCGAATGCAGGAACCAATGTCCGGCCCGGGCCAGGGAGAAAGCAGGCAAGGCCGATTCTATCATTTGATGGTAGTCGGATCCGGTAGGTCTTGGTCTGATAGGAGGCTTCGGTTTCGGCAAATGGGCCTAACCGGCGACACTGATGACCTTTGTCAGCGTTAGGTAGCGCTCATGCGTACGGCATGGCGTACACCTCCGGCGAATCGCGCAGAAATGAGATCTGCGTCTCGCAGCTTCCGAGTCCTGGGAGGTGTTGATACTCCCGCTTTCGGATATCTCAGAACCGTATATAATGTGGGCTTGCCGCCACTCAGAAGGAAACTCATGGTCACACGGCACTGGGCGCAGTTGGTGGCGCTCCTCTTCGCCCCTGCACTCGGCTTTTTCGCGGTCTCCGGTGCCGCACCCGCAACACCCTTTGCAGGGGCCGACGCGTTCATCCGGCAGAACTGCGCCTTTTGCCACGACTCCCCCAGGGCTGTAGGCCATCTCGACCTTGTCAGTCTTAGCTACGAGCCATCCAACTCGGACAACTTTGCGACGTGGGTTAAGGTTCACGACCGCGTCTCGGCCGGCGAGATGCCCCCGGCCGGTATGCCCCGGCCCGCCGACGCCAATCAATTCGTCCAAAGTCTCTCGACCGCACTCACCAGGTACGAGCAGTCGGTCATCAGTGAGCGCGGCCGCGCCGGCCTGCGTCGCCTCAATGCCTACGAATATGAGAATGCGATCCGGGATCTCCTCAACGTTCCCTGGGTGCAACTCAGGAACAAACTGCCGCAGGACGGCGAATCGTACCGGTACAACAAAATCGGCGCCGCGCTCGACGTCTCCCACGTCCAGCTCTCCCGCTACATGAGTTCCGCCGATTATGCGATGCGCGAAGCCATGGCCGCGAAACTCGTCCAGCCGCCAACGACGGTCACACGTATCTACGCGCGCCAGGAAGCCTCGCTCCGCAATTTCCGGCCACGCGAGGGCAACACCCGAACCGACCGCCTCAACTTCCCCGTCCTCGATTCGCACGCTCAACCCGATGTCCGTGCGGGTCGCAGCCCCATCTCCAGCCCGGAAACCAAAGAGCGTGAGGCTATAGGCCGCGTCTCCAGCGTCTTCTCCGATGCGGGCGGGTTCGGCTGGAGCTTCCGTGCGCCGGCCGCGGGCCGTTATCGGATACGGGTCAAGGGCTACACCATCTGGGTCAGCGGAGGCGGAGTCGACCACTGGAACTACATTGGTTTCGGCGATCAAAAGGCGCCGTATCTTTACCAGACGACGTACCACCGGCCCAATAGCGACGAAGTCTGGCCCGGTCGCCGCAATGAACCGATCGGCGTCTACGCCCAAAGCGCCGGCCAGTCGCGGCCACTGGGTGCGTTCGATTTCACGCCCGAACCCGGCGTCGGCGAAATCGAAGTCCTGCTCGCCGCAAACGAGGGCATCCAGACCGACGCCATGCGGTTCTTCCGAACCCGCGTCAACGGCACCGAGGAAGAGTACGTCAATCCCCTCGCCCGGCCCGACGGTATGCCTGGCGTCGCTTTCCAGTGGTTTGAAGTGGAAGGCCCGCTCGCCGATCCGGAAGCAGACGCGGGCTACCGCCTCATGTTCGGGGATCTGCCCATGCGCCGCCTCGCCCAAGGCGAATCGGGCGGCGTCATGCTCCAACTCCCCCCCGCGCCGGCAGCTCCGGGTGGCAATCCGGGTAACCCCGGTCCCGGCGGTTTTGGCGGCGGCGGCCGCGGCCGGGGTCCGCGCACTCAGGATGTCCCCGTTGAGGTTGGAACCGATCATCCCCGCGAGGACGCCGAGCGCCTCCTCCGTTCGTTCATGGCGCGAGCCTACCGCCGCCCCGTCGAGGAAGCCCACGTAAAACGCTTTCTCGATCTCTTCAACCAGCAGTTCGCGCTCGGCCACGGCTTCGCGAAATCGATGCTGTCCGCTTACACCGCGGTTCTCACTTCCCCCGGCTGGCTCTACATTCAGGAATCGCCCGGCAGGCTCGACGATTACGCACTCGCGACCCGTCTTGCCCTTTTCCTGTGGAACTCTCCACCGGACGAACAGCTCCGTTCACTCGCCGCGGCTGGCCGGCTGCACAACCCCGAGATCCTCAGGGTCCAGACCGACCGCCTCCTTAACGACCCGAAGTCCCGCCGCTTCATCGAGGCCTTTACCGACTACTGGCTTGACCTCCGCAAGATCGACGATAGCTCTCCGTCCACCACTCTGTACAACGATTACGAACTCGACGATCCGCTCAAGCTGGCCGCTGTCGAAGAGACGCGCCTCTTCGTCCAGGAACTGTTCGCCAAAAACCTGCCGGCGCGGACCGTGATCAATTCCGATTTCACGTTCCTCAACCAACGCCTGGCGCAGCACTACAGCGTGCCTGGTGTGACGGGCGCCAACATGCGTAAGGTCACGCTCCCGAAGGATTCCGTCCGCGGCGGCCTGATGACCCAGGCCAGCGTGCTCAAGGTCACAGCCAATGGCACCACTACATCGCCGGTCATCCGCGGCGTGTGGATTATGGAGCGCATCCTCGGGTACCACACCGCCCCGCCGGCTGGAGTTCCCGCCATCGAGCCCGATATCCGCGGCGCGGTCACCATCCGCCAGCAACTCGACAAGCACCGTGCCGACGCCATGTGCGCGGCCTGCCACAAGAAGATCGATCCTCCCGGCTTCGCGCTCGAGAGCTTCGATGTGATGGGCGGCTGGCGCGACCGCTATCGCGCCTTTGCGGACGGCGTAAAGCCCGAACCCGGCATCGGCCTGTCGGGTCAGCCTTTCGCGTTCCGCTACGGTCTGCCGGTGGATTCCGCGGGCAAGCTCGAAAACGGTCTCTCGTTTAAGGACATTCGTGAGTTCAAGCAACTGCTCCTCGATCACGAGGAGCGAACGGTGGCGCGCAACATCGTCGGGCAGCTTGCCACTTACGCAACAGGGGCACCGATCGGCTTCACCGACCGCGGACAGGTGGATGAGATCCTCGACAAGAGCCGCGATTCCGAATGGGGAGTGCGCAGCATCGTTCACGGCATTGTCCAGAGCAATCTGTTTCAGTACAAGTAAGAATCGAAAAAGGAACAATCATGTTGAACACCAGCGGACAAGTCAGACGGCCATTCGGCAGCGCGCTCTCTCGCCGTACGCTGCTCCGTGGCGTCGGGGTAGGTCTGGCGCTGCCCCTTCTGGACGCGATGGCGCCCGCGGCGCGCGCGCAGACGGCCATCGTCCCGCGCCGCATGTTCGGGATCTGCAACAACCTGGGTCTCCTGCCCGGCGAATTTTTCCCCGCGGATGCAGGTCCTGACTACTCCCCCTCTCCTTACCTGAAGATCCTGGAGCCCTACCGGAAGGACTTCACCGTTTTATCCGGCGTTTCGCATCCGAATGTCGATGGCGGCCACCCGTCCGATATCAGCTTCCTTACCGCTGCGCCGCATCCGGCAAGCAGTTCGTTCCGCAACACGATCTCGCTCGACCAGTTCATCGCCGAACGCGTCGGCATCCAGACCCGCTTCCCCTCGCTGACACTGGCCGTCAACACCGCCGGGCGATCACTCTCCTGGACTGGCAGCGGCGTTGCTATCCCGCCGGAACAAAGCGCGGCCGGCGTATTCCGCCAGATGTTCATCCAGGGCACAGCCAAAGAGGTCGAGGCCAAAATCGCTGAACTCGACAGTGGCAGGTCTATTCTCGATGCCGTGAGCGATCAGGTGCGCGATCTCGAAAGCAACGTCAATGCCAGCGACCGCGCGCGCCTGGACCAGTACTTCACGAGCGTCCGGGACCTCGAAAACCGCTTGCGGGAGTCCGCGGGATGGGAGCTGAAGCCCAAACCGGTGGTAAAAGAACCCGAACCGCAGGACCCCACCAGTCCCGCGCAGTATATGGCTAAAGTCGCCGCCATGTACAGCCTGGTGCGCCTGGCGTTTGAAACCGACTCCACGCGCTCGGTGACTCTGATGCTCGACAGCGTCAGCACACCGGTTGTCGAGATCGCCGGCGCAACCATCAGCGACGGTTACCACAATCTTTCGCATCACGGCAAGTCGGAAGCGAAGCTGGCGCAGCTCCGCATCATCGACTCCTGGCACATGCGCCTCCTCGCCGATCTGTTCAAAGGCCTGAAGGGCGTTCAGGAAGGCGGCGAAACGCTGATGGACAGGACCATGGTGCTCTATGGTTCGAACCTGGGCGACGCGAACGCCCACTCCACCACTAACATGCCGACTCTGTTCGCGGGCGGCGGTTTCAAACACGCCGGACATCTCGCCTTCGACCGCAATCAGAACTATCCGCTGCCGAACCTGTTTGTTTCCATGCTTCAGCGTATGGGGATCGAGACCGGCAGGTTCGCCTCGTCCACAGGCACGATGTCGGGTCTCGAAATGACTAAAGCATGAAGCGGGCGTCTGCACTGATCCTGCTGCTGCCCGCGCTGGCGGCTTGCGCAGCAGCCGCGGAACAGGTGATTGTCGACTTTGAAACCGCCGTCCCCGTTCTTCCCGACGGCAAGGCCAACCGCCTCCCGCAGTGGGAGGAAAAGGGCGTCGTTTTTGCCCTGGCCCATGAACCCCGACAGTCGAAGGCGAAGGGTCTGGTAATGTTCTTCACCCATCTCACTTCGGGCCACAAGGGCATCGTCTGCGCGATGGCGACCGAGCCGATTCCCGTCCGAGCCACGTTCCCCAAACCGGTTTCCGCTGTCACTGTGGCAATGTGGGGATCCACAGGCACGCCGGCGCTCCTCGAAGCTTTCGATTCGGAAGGCAATATCGTCGACCGCAAAGCTCTCGATTCCGTCCCGGGACGCAAGGCGCCAGGCGACCCGGTGCCGATTTTCACGATGACCGTGAGCGCGAGGCAGATCTCGTACATCGAATTCTCCGGCCCGCGCGAAGGTGAATATCTCGCTGCGGATGAAGTTCGTTTCACGCCGGTCGAAGGCGGGGCCGGCGATTCGAAGGAATAGCGCGAACAGCGGTATGGGAGACCGCTACGCAGTGATAGAGTAAGGGACGTTCCGGCTATCGATACAAGAAGAGGTGTAGCGCAATGAAGATAAGAATTGGAGTAATTTTGATCGCCCTCGCCGCGGCGGTTTCCGCTCAGCAGGGAGCGCCCGGCGCCAGCGGGCAGGCACCCGGTAGAGGCATGGGTGGCGGCCGGGGGCCGGCCATGCGCTCAGCCGAGATCCTGGACGACCAGAGAGTGACCTTCCGCCTGAGAGCCCCCAACGCCACCGATGTCACCATCAATGGCGACTGGCCTCAGGGCCGTGGCGTTAAGATGACCAGGGACGACGCGGGAACCTGGTCGGCAACCGTCGGGCCGTTGACGCCCGAACTGTGGAGCTACACCTTCAGCGTCGACGGCGTGAGCCTTCTCGATTCCGCGAATCCGAACATCCTGCGGGACGGAACCAGGTATTCCAACTTCCTGATTATCGATGGGGCTCTCTCCGAGAATTACAAGATCAAAGACGTCCCGCACGGGAATGTCAGTCTGGTTTGGTACGATTCGCCGACGCTCAGCGCTGCGTCGCCGCGCCGCATGTACGTCTACACGCCGCCAAGCTACGACAAGACCACGGATAAGTACCCGGTTCTTTATCTCCTCCACGGCGCAGGCGGCGACGAAGATGCCTGGAATAATATGGGACGCGCCAGCGTGATCATGGACAATCTGATCGCGGCAAAGAAGGCGAAGCCGATGCTGGTCGTCATGACCAACGGCAATGCCAATCAGAAGATGGCCCCGGGTTACGGCGTCATCCCCGGTCAGACCACGGGCAATACCGGAAATCCGGGGGAAGTCGGAGTGGTCGGTGCGTTTGCGGGCGGCAGGGGCGCCGGAGCACCCGGTGCTTCGGGTGCTCCGAACACTGGCAGGGGCGGTGGCGGCGCGTTCGGCGGCGCCTTCCCCGAAAGCCTGGTCAAGGACGTCATACCCTACATCGACAGGAACTACCGCACGATCGCCAATAAGGACAGCCGCGCGATCGCCGGCCTGTCCATGGGGGGCGGCCACACCCTTGCCGCCACGAACGCCCACCCCGAAGTATTCAGCTACGTCGGCGTGTTCAGTATGGGTACTGCGGCCGATGTCAGCGACAAGCTGACGGACCTCAAGAAGGCTGGCGTGAAATTCTATTATGTCGGCCACGGGAAGGACGACCCGGTCGTGAAAGTTGCCCAGGGGCAGAACCTTGCCGCTCAACTCGAGAAGGTCGGCATCAATTACCACTACACGGAGAGCACCGGTGGCCACACTTGGTCGAACTGGCGCATCTATCTGACCGAGTTGGCGCCTTCGCTGTTTCAGAAGTAACGCGTTAAAACACACAGAGTCACCCAAACCGGTTCCGCCTGAGCACTCTCGCGGAACCGGATCGTTTTACCGGATGTTCTGCACAATCCCGGGCCAATCGTCGGTGCGGAAAGGTGTGGCCGGCAGGCCCGCCCCGTTAAACAGGTTTGCCTTCGGGTTCGCCTGCCACGCGTAACGCACCTCCTTTGGATTTGGAACCGAACTCGCCGACACGATAATTGTGTCGCCTTCGATCCGGGCGCTGGCCCAGTACCATTTACGGTCGTCGCCTGCTATTGTAAACTCACCGGGATCTCCGCCCTTCGCAGTCAGACCTCCATCCACGTGATCGAAGTGCAGCCGAATCTCGCCGGGCAACCGCTCCACGGATTTGACGGTGGGACCCGAATACACGACCTTCCGGCCGTAGTGCTCACCCAGAGCGCAGAGAGCCAGACGTTCGCCGGGTTCTTTCTTATCGATCGGATGGACGGTGTCGGGATCGCCGGTATCCACTGTGACGGCGAGGCAGGAGTGCGGGACGTTTTTCGCCGCGAGGGCCTGCGCTTCCCGCACCTCAGCCCACGAATCGTCAACCGGCACGTCGCTACGGTGTTTGTACATCGGAAGACTGACGATGTAGAAAGGAAAGTCGCCCTGGCTGAAATTTCTTCGCCAGTCGGCGATCATCGCCGGAAGCAGTTCGCGGTATTGCGCGGCGTGCTTCTCGTTCGATTCGCCCTGATACCAAATTGCCCCCGTGATCGCAAGCGGGACAATCGGCGAGATCATTCCGTTGTAAAGGACACCCGCCATCACGGGATTATTTTCAAATCCAAGGGGCAGCGCCTGTGGCGGACGCCCGTCCACGCTCAGCTTGCCCTTCCATTCTCCGCTCAGCGGAATCACCGTGCCGTCACCCAGCGTCAGGCGCAGCGAGTCCGGCCCGTCCGGAAATCCTTTGGAAGCGCTTAGCTTGAACAGCCTGATCGCAATCACGTTTCGGCCCGGTTTGAGGATTCCTTCACGGGCAAAGTACGTCCTGGGGTTTTCCACCCACGAACTGGCACCGACCTGAGTGCCATTGATGTAAGTGGTGTCCATCTTATCGACCGAACCGAGATACAGCCGCGCCATGCCCGCCGGTAATGTTGCGGGAAGCGTGATCTCCTTTCGCAGCCAGCAAAGGCCCGCAACGTCGTCAATTCCAAGGTCCGCGAAGAACGCACCCGGAACCTGGACGGTCTTCCACGATGAATCGTCAAGCGCGGCTGCGGCCCAGTTCGCGCCGCCGCGAGTGCCCAGATCGTAATCGTCGTACCAATGCGTGATGTAGTTGCCGTATTCGGTCTGACCCTCCGCGTGACGGCGAGCGACCTCGGCGACCCCGGCGTCGAAATCCTTCAGCGGACGAAGACCTTCCGCGCTGGTGAACGCCTCCGCCGGAACTCCCCCGACGGCTTCCTGCACGAGGCCGATCGGAATGTGAACGTTTTCCTGAAGTTTCCGCGCAAAGAAATAGGCCACTGCGGAGATGCCGCCTCCGCGCCCTCCGACAGTCGAAGGCGATACCACCTTCCACGAACCGCGCGGAACATCGACGCGACTGTATGCCGCCCGTTGACCCGCCACGAAGAAACGGATCTGAGGATAATTCGCGTTCTTGATTTCTTCCGCCGCGTTCCTTGCCTGCGTGAGACCGAACTGCATGTTGGATTGTCCGGAGCATATCCAGACATCGCCCACAAGCACGTCGTGCAACTCGACAGTCTGCTTACCGGCGATCTTCAGCGTGTAGGGCCCACCCGCTGGCGGCGGCTGAAGTTTCGCCTGCCACTTGCCATCCGCGCCCGCAGTGCCCGTCGCCGAATTCCCGCCAATCTCCAACCTGACCACGTCACCGGGTGACGACCAGCCCCAGATCGCATTCGGCTTTTCGCGCTGCAGGACCATGTTGTCGCCGAAGATCGGACTGAGGAATGGGCGCGCGTTGGCGTCTTGCCCGGCTGCGTCGCGAACGCCCGCCGCCAGCAAAACGAGCGCCGGGATTACCCCGAAGAGTATGCGATCGCTGTTGGTCCTCATAGATGCCCTTCCTGTTTTGCCGTATTCCGGTTTATGACGCGCTCATTTACAATTCGCCGCCGGGCAAAGGTTCTTGCCGAAAAACGGCATGACGTGATTCTGAAACCGGTCGGAAACCGCGCTTGTGTGCGTACCTTTGTAGATTTCGAAAGTGTTGGCAACACCATAGCTGTCCAGGATCTCGTGTAACTTTGCGGCGCCGGCGCGCAGGCTGTCCTGGTCTCCCACATCGATCGAGATACCCCGGTATCGCCGAAGGTTCCCGATATACTGGTCGACGAACGCGAGCGGGGCGTTCGCAGCCCACTTTGCAAGGACGTCCGGATCCACTTTTCCGTCCTTCGACGGCAGATCGAGATAAAGCGGAGGGTTCTTCGGGTTCGGCGACCATGCGGCTGCCGAAGCAAGCTGTGCGCGCAGGCCAAACGGCAGGCTGGCGGAATCGGCCGGGGTCTTGACGGCCTGCAGCGCCTGATCTGTTTCCGCGTTGACAGGGCCGGCCGCACGCGCGCTCATACAGCATGGACTCATGATGTACAGACTGCCAAAAACATCCGGATATTTCATGCCGATACGGCTCGCGCCGTAACCGCCCATGGAATGGCCAACCAGGCCCCGGCTGGCCCGCTGCGCAATCGTGCGGTAATGCGCGTCGATCCAGGCAACTACATCGTGCGCGATAAACTTTTCAAAATCGCCGGTTGTCGCCGAACTGGAGTACATGGATCCGTTATGCACTGTTTTCGAATCCGGAAGAACCACGATCATGTCGGCCGCTCCGAGCGCGAAAGCGCCTTCGATCGTTTGTGGAACGTGGATTTCCTTTGTCCACTGGTCCGCTCCGATCGAATAGCCGTGGAGCGCATAAACGACGGGGTAGCGTCGATTCTTCTGCGTCGCATAGCTCGGCGGCAGAAACACGATCACTTCGCGATCGACGTCATCGCCTTCAAGATTGCCCTCAAGCGCCGCTCCATGCACCCTGATGTGCTCCACCGTTACCGGCTTTGCGCCGGTCACGACCGCGGGCACCTCGGTTGCGACCTGCGCGTAGGCGATCAGGCTGAAACCCAGCGCCATGCCGAATGTGCGAAAGAAATTCCTGTGATTGGTTGTCGAATCGATTTGCATAGTGGTGATTGCCGGAGACTTCGCTCTGCCTGTTATATCAAACCTTACACGAGACGCGATTGCTGCCGGTGATTTGGTTGCTCGACCCCGGCATCGCGCGTGAGCTTCCTGGTGGCCGCGCCAGCCCTTCAGTGATAGGTTCGCGCGTGCCGAACACGTTGCCCCACGCGAGAGTCCCCGACCCCTATGCCAATTCCAAACCACGAGGAAGAAACTGGCCTGTCCTGGCCCTGGAAATGTCGCGCGGCCCAAAAAGTGGCCCAAATGCTTCCCAAGCCCACGATTGCTTTCCCTGTGGGGCAGGCGGTTCGTCTGCCAGCCCCCGCATCAAAGCGCCTCTCCATCCTTTGATACGATGGAACCCCGCTCCATTCTGATAGACTTTTTGGCGATGACGAAATCGGGCTGGTCCACACTCGCGCTTTCCGCGTTACTCCTCTCGGCCCAGGCCGGCGCGCAAACCCTCAACTGCAACTTTCGGAGCTACAAACCGCTGGACGGCCTGAAAGCCGAAATGCGCTCCGGCTCGCTCGAACTGACCTGGCAGGGCGAACGCGGCCAGACCCTCCGCGCGCTGCTCGGCGTCACCGGCGGCCAGCCCGCCGTCCGCGAACTGGCCGTTATGAAAAACGGCAAGTGGTCCGTACTCGCGCACGACCTTTCTCCCGAATACCAGGTGACCACCGCCCGCCGCCGCATCTCCGCCCAGCAGGAAGTTCCGCTGCGACAGCTGGGCATCTTCACGCCCGACGTTATCGAACGCCAGAAATGGTTTGCCTTCTGGGACGCGCCGCTCAACGTCCCCGGCCATCCCGGCTCCAACGCCGCCATCGACCTCCCGCGCAAGCCCGAAGAAATCCAGAAAGCCTGGGCGAAGTTTCAGCTCTCCGGATGCGAGGTCTCCACCGACGGCGCGCGCATCGAAGCGAACTTTCCCGGCGTCACGCTTGGACTCTTCTCCGGCGGCCTGCGCTACACCGTTTATCGCGGCACCAATCTGATTCGCCAGGAAGTGATCGCCAAAACCGACGCGCCGTCCGTCGCCTACGAATTCGCGGCTGGACTGAAAGGTTTCGCCATCGCCGACGACACCCGCCTCCTCTGGCGCGACGTCGCCCGAGGCTGGCAGCACTATCTGTTCGGAGGCGGCGTCAACACCGATGCCGTGGCGCTCAAGGCACGCAGCCGCGTCGAAATCGTCGAAAGCAAGGCGGGCTCGGTAGCCGTTTTCCCCGCGTCCCACAAGTTCTTTTTCGCGCGCGAAGTCGAATCGAACCTCGGCTACAACTACTACCGAAAGGACAGTGAAACCACCTTCGCCGTCGGCGTCCGCCAGGCCGACCGCGAGGAATCCTTCAAGCCCTACGGCGTCACCGACGCCCTCTGGCAGCGCCGCGTCACCCAGGCTCGCGAGTTCGAAGAGAACTTCGCGCTCTACAACGCGCCTCCGGGCACGATGCAGCGCATGGCCGTCTATTTCTATCTCGATTCCGGTAACGCCGAAGCCACCAACCAGTCGGTGATGGCCTTCACCCATGACGACGTCTACAAACCCATGCCCGGCTACCAGGTCATGGTGAGCCACTTCCATTTCCATTTCAACGAAGAGCTGACCGACGCGGGCACGCTAGATCACCAGCCCGCGTGGATCCCCACCTTCAAAGCGCTCGGCATCAATATCGCCGCGCTCTGCGATTTCCATGCCGATTCGCACCCCACCGACACCGGCAAAATCCGCCTCGAAGAGCAACGCGTTTACTTCGAAGGCAGCGCCCGCTTCTCCGACCGCGACTTCCTCATCATTCCCGGCGAAGAACCCGACGCCACGTTCGGCGGCCACTACATGTTCCTGTTCCCGAAGCCGGTTTATTATACGCATGCGCCTCTCGGGCGGCCCGCCCCACAACAACCCTACGTGGAAAACATCGCGCCGTACGGCAAGGTCTATCACACTTCGTCGCCCGAAACCGAGTCGCAGCTGCTGAACGACGAGCGTGCGCTCATGTGGCAGACGCACCCGCGCACCAAGAGTTCGGATGGGTATCCGGACGCAGTGAAGGACAAGCCGCACTTCCTCAGTGACCGTTTCGCCGGCGCGTCGTTCCAGTCGTTGCCCGTGGATCAATCCGAGAAGCGCATCTGCGAGGCGCGCTGCCTCAGTTTGCTCGACGACATGAATAACTGGGCTGGCCCGAAATATCTGATTGCGGAGGGCGACACTTACACGAAATCGCCGGAGGACGAAACCTATCCGCAACTGGAAGTGAATTACGTGAAGCTCGACCGCCTGCCGAAATTCACCGACGGCTGGACGCCGGTGCTCGACGCTCTCCGCGCCGGCAACTTCTTCGTGACGTCGGGCGAAGTGCTGCTGCACGACTACGCAATTCAGGGGACGGGCGACAAGCGGACGTTCGTGGTGGACGTGGACTGGACCTGGCCCGGCGAATTCGTCGAACTGGTCTGGGGCGATGGCAAGACGACGGATCGCCAGATCGTTTCGGCGACATCGCTTGCGCCGTTCGGGAGTCATCATTACGCGATTCCGTTCGACGCGACGGGAAAGAAATGGGTTCGTTTTGCCGCTTGGGATTCAGCCGGCAACGGCGCGTTTACTCAACCCGTGCACTTGCGATAGTGCCGGGGTTCGGGGGGGCAACGCTGGAACCACAGACAACCGCAGACATGATTTCTCAGGAATGTTGTAGAATACGAATAGAATGACGGTCGACCAAAGAATTGAATTCGTTATGCAGTCGATTGAGTCTCATGATCGCCAAATCGGCGAACTTACGGACGCCATCGCGAAGCTTGTAGCCGTCACCAATGAGGATGCGACCGCAATTCGCACGCTCGCCCGAATCGCGGAATCCCACGAAAAGTGAGTTTCTCAGCTTGAGGAACACCGATAGGGTAGAGAGTCCGGCGCTCGGCGATCTGGCGATAGGCTGAGCGCCTGCTTCACACGCAGGAGGTCCGGGGTTCGAGTCCCTGCGCGCCCACCATTTAACCCTTTTGTTTTCATAGAAGACGTCCTCCCTGCACCTGCTCGCAGAGGCTGAATTGGTCCAAAAGTGTTCCAAAAGTCGATCCCCTCGCTGCGGGTGTACCAAAAGTCCGCTATCCTTTGGGCCTCCTGTCAAACCTGAGATGAGTCATGCGCACGGTTCCTGCCCCCAGTTTCGGGCTGACTACCGTGAGACAAATATCGATCCTCGCACCCCTAG
>PLEX01000063.1 GCA_003136575.1 Bryobacterales bacterium
TCCATCCGTCTGCTTGCCCGGATAGTCTATTTGTCTTGCGGGTGGCGCGGAATGCGGCTGCGGGACCTGCGGCGAATTGAAGGGTTTCTACGAGGGTTCGCGGGGGTATAGTACGTTTGATAGGCATCGCCGTTGGTTTTTGACATGATTCCATTTATCGGAAGCTGGCGGGCCGAGTCAGTTTTCGGTTGGTTTCTCAACGTGGTCGATGGTAAGTATGGCTCACGGGAACTGATAAACTGAAGAAAGCCATGCCAGCACTGACTTTCGATCATCCGGTTCCCGACCTCACAGATGCCGAGGATGCGCAGACGCTCGCGGCAATAGAAACGGGCATTCGGCAACTCGATGCAGGTCCGGGCATTCCGCTTGAAGAGGTTCGCAACGAACTCGCAAGACGGTGTTCAAGGTAGTTGTTTCCCCACAAGCGTGGGATGAGTTCTTCCAGATTTACGAGTACATCGGCGCGGAAGATCGCGACGCCGCCGCCCGGTTTTGCGATGCGCTCCTGAACCATATCGATATTCTGGCCACGTTCCCGCACCTAGGTGTTTCCAGAACGTCGTCTCGCGGCGTAAGGTCGGTTCTGCACACTCCCGTGCGGATTTACAACCGCGTTGACGAAACGCGGCAATGCGCAGAAATTATCCATTTCTGGCATACGGCGCGCCGAGATCCGCGCGACGTGTGACGGGAAAAACCGTCGAGCAAAGGGGGCGGTCATCGCGTGGGATGTATCCCATTGGAAACGCGGGCGCTGGCTATGTCCGCTCCCACTTGTTGAGAGCGGTAATGCCAGTTCCCTCGAAGTCTTTCACGTTAAGCGTGACCAGAACGAGATCGTGAGCCAGCGCCGTTGCTGCGAGTTGTGAATCGATGGTCGGAAGGGGCCTCCCTTCTCGGGCATTGATGCGCTCAGATGAGCCAGCATGACGCGACCCGCGCATCGAAAGCAAGAATGCGCCACGCAAACGCGTCGGTAGATCTTCCCCGAACCAGCGCTGCAGGTCGCGGCGGCGTTTGCCCTCCTCCTTGCGTAAAATTCCTTTTTCGATCTCGCCAGCGTCAAAATGTGACATACCGGGAAGCTTCCGGCGTCGCATTCAGCCACTTCACAACGTCCGCATGAGGCATTTGTTCGCGGATGTACTCCGAGATAACGTTGGTGTCGATGAGATACCCTCTCATTCCAGTTCAAAGCCGCGCGGGTAGTCCCGCACTAAGGTATCCAAAGGTGCTGAGGTCGCTCTCGGAGCCACAACAGTCTTCGAAGGCCGCGGGGGGAAAGGCCGCAGTCGACATCGGAGCCGAGTTCCGAGGTCGGGCGGTCTGTGCCGGCGAGTTGCGACGGAACCGGGCAGGGGCTTCCTTGATCGGACAGCGATGCCGGCTCGGGCTGTCGTGAGGCAGGGGTGCGTAGCCGTCCCCGTGGTGGTTGCCGGGGAATTCGGCGCGAAGACCACTCGCCTACGCTCACGGCTCGGAAGGTCAGAGTAGGCTCAAACGACGGGTTTCGGAACTGGTAGAGCGACCACCCTCCTTTACACTGTAGAAATGGCGTGGACAAAACTGGCGGTAATCGGCGATGTGCCGAAAGATTCCGTAATCGAAGTCGAACACGAGGGCAATCTCTATGCGGTCTGCAACGCGGACGGGGAATTTCGCGCCCTGTCCGGTGTTTGTCCGCACGATGGCGGACCGCTCGGCCAGGGCACCGTCTCACAGGGACTGGTGGTTTGCCCGTGGCATATGTGGGAGTTCGATCCGTCGAGCGGCGCATGTCCGCTCGACGAAACTCTGAACGTTCCCGTTTATCCGACCAAAGTCGAAGGCGACAGCGTCCTCGTGGATTTGCCGTAAACAACAATGCCTGAGCTGCCGGAGGTCGAGACGGTAGTTCGCTCGCTGCGGCCCGCCATTGTGGGACGCCGGATTCTGAACGCGGAGTTCACCGGTCTGCGCGTGCTGATCGGATCGCCGCGCAAGACGGCAGGGGCGCTGGCCGGACGCAAGGTCGTGGCCGTCGAGCGGCATGGCAAGTTTATTTCGATCCGCCTTGATCGGGGATTTCTTGTCGTCCATCTCGGGATGACGGGGCGGCTGCTGATCGACGGCGCGCTGTCGAAATGGACGCACGCGATCTTCACGCTGGATCGCGGCTCGCTGGTTTACGAAGACCCGAGGCAATTTGGCCGCATCGAGTACGGCGAGGAACTACCGGCGCGCGTGGCCGCGCTCGGGCCGGAGCCGCTGGAGGTTACGGCGGCGGAATTCGCGCGGCGNNCATCCAAAACGGATCGCCGCGTCTCTGCGGGCCGATCGCGTGGGGCGCATCCACGCAGCCGTGCAGGAGGTATTGACGGAAGCGATCGACCGGCGCGGGTCGTCGGTCTCGAACTACGTCGACGCGGAAGGCTGCCAGGGCAGCTTCCAGACGGAGCACCGCGTTTATCAACGCACTGGCGAACCGTGCGTGAAGTGCGGCACGCCGATCCGGCGGATACTGGTCGCGCAACGCGGCACTCATTACTGCCCGAAATGCCAGAAGTGAAAACGAGCGCCTCGGGCGCAGTGCGCGACGGCCTTGCAGGCGTCCGCAACAAAGTAACGCTGTGGCCGCTGGTTGGGGCGATTTACCTGATCGTGGCGGGCGGGCCGTTCGGCCTTGAAGATATTGTCGGATCGTCCGGCTACACGGGGGCGATTCTCATTCTGCTGATCACGCCACTGATCTGGAGCCTGCCTACCGCGCTGATGGTGAGCGAATTATCGAGCGCGATCCCGGAGGACGGCGGCTACTACCGCTGGGTTGCGCGCGGAATGGGCCGATTCTGGGGGTTTCAGGAGGGGTGGCTGTCGCTGACGGGCAGTATCTTCGACATGGCGATCTACCCGACTTTGTTCGTGAGTTATCTGAGCCGTATCGCGCCGGCGCTGGTGGCGGGGCATCGGGGAACTGTGATTGGCGTGGTCATGATCGCCGCGTGTGCGGCATGGAATATGCTGGGCGCGGGAACGGTTGGCCGGAGTTCGCTCGCGATGACCTTGTTGCTGCTGGCTCCGTTTGCCGTGTTGTCGGTTTATGCGGTCACGCACGCGGGCGGGGCAGCCGGTCACGCCACGGCACCATTGCGCCATGTGGATATACTGGCGGGCCTGCTGATCGCGATGTGGAATTACATGGGGTGGGACAACTCGACAACAATCGCGGGCGAAGTCGAACGCCCACAGAAAACGTATCCGTGGGCGATGGCGATCGGAGTGGTACTGGTGGCGCTGACTTATGTACTGCCGATCGGGGCAGTGGCGGCGACTGGTCTCGACCCGAATCGGTGGACGACGGGAGGATGGCCCGACGTGGCGCGGGCTATCATGCCGACGGGATTGGGCGGCGAGTTTTTGGGGCTGACGCTGACGATTGCGGGGATGCTGGGCGCGCTGGGCACGCTGAACGCGCTGACGCTGGTTTATTCGCGCCTGCCCGCTGTTATGGCGGAAGACGGGTTTCTGCCGCGCGGCCTGGTGAAGCGCACGCGCCGGACGTACGCGCCGTGGGTTTCGATTCTGGTTTGCGCCACAGCATGGGCGTTGTGCCTCGGACTGAATTTCTCGAAGCTGGTGATGCTGGATGTGCTGCTGACGGGGCTGAGCATCCTGCTGGAATTCGCGGCACTGGTGGCGCTGCGGATTCGGGAGCCGGACATGGAGCGGCCATACCGCGTGCCGGGCGGATTCGCGGGAGCGGTTGGCATCGGGCTGCCGCCGCTGGCGCTGCTGGCGCTGGCGGTGGTTCGCAACGACGCGGAGCCTGTGGGGCCGATCAATGCGCTCCAGCTGGGATGTTTGATTGTGCTGGCTGGGGTGATTTGTTATTTTTTGGCGCGGCGAGCGCACCGAACAGGACAGGCGGAACCGCCTGCCCCACACGGAATATAATCTCTTCGATATGCGGGGAATTGCCATTGCGGCGCTGTTGCTGACGCAGAGCGCCGTCGCTCAGGAGGCCGGAGAACGGTGCGCTGTCACGGGGTCTATCGTGGATGCCCGCGGCGGCGAAGCGCTTGCCAATGTCGCCGTCCAACTGTCCGCCCCCGGCGGTACCGAACTGAAAACGGTCTCGGATGCGACCGGACATTTCCGCTTGCAATCCATTGCTCCAGGCGAGTACATATTGAGCGCTTCGACGGTCGGCTATCATGTCGTGAAACAAAGTTTGCGGCTCGCGGCGGGTGAGACCAAAGATTTCGAGGTCGTGCTGAGTTCGGACAAGATGGCGCGAACCGACACGGTCGACGTTGCGGCGAGTCCGTTCGATCCAGCGCGGGAGGACAGCCCTTCGGCTCTGGTGCTTTCGGGCACCGACGCGGCGAACCTGGCGAGCGTGCTGGCCGACGATCCGCTGCGCGCGGTGCAGAGCCTGCCCGGTGTGAGTTCGGATAACGACTTCGACGTGCGCTTCTCGGTGCGTGGGGCGGACTACGATCGCGTGGGACTCTACCTTGACGACATACTACTTCACCAGCCGTTTCACATGGTGCAGTCGCAGAACGTCACCGGGTCGGCATCCGCGTTTAACGGGGACATGGTGCAGGAACTGGAACTCGACGAGGGAGCCTTTCCGGCGCGATTCGGCGATAAGACGGCGGCGGTCCTGGACGTCCACACGCGAGATGGCAGCCTGACGGAGCCGACATTTCGCATCGAAGCCAGCATGTCCAACGCGGGCGGAGTGGCGGAGGGGCCGCTGGGCAGGAAGAAAAAGGGCTCGTGGCTGGTGAGCGCGCGATACGGTTATCTGCAATATCTGCTTTCCCGAATCGTTTCGGGAGGCACGACGCTCGCCTTCGGTCTTGAGGACGCGCAGAGCCGGTTTGCGTACGATCTGAGTTCCACCAGCAAGCTCACGCTGTATCTGCTGGAAAGCTATTCGACGCTGAGCCGCGTCGGTTCCGGGAACCCGGGCATCAATTCACTTGCGACCGGAGCCTACAACTTCACGCTGGCGAACTTCGGCTGGCGCTTCACGCCATCTCCGAAGTTCGTACTGAATGCTCACGCGGCATGGATGAGAGAGAAGTTCGACAATTACGACCCGACCGCGCTGCCGCTGGCCGGCGGGTATTACGGAGAGTGGGTAACGACCACGAACGCTTCATGGAACTGGAGCGCCGCCTCGTCGCCCGGCGGCAGTGGAGCGGGCGTGCAGGCGAGTCCGCTCGATGCGGGCTTCGCATTGAGACGTATGCGGGATTCAGGTTTCGATACGCAATACGTGTCCGCGACCTTTCCTCGGCTTCTGGATCTTTCAAACGGGACCGCAACCGAGACCGAGGGCTACCTGCAACAGGCGTGGAACGCATGGCATGGGCGGATTCATGTCACTACAGGGGTGCACGTCGAGGGGGAATCGCAAGGTGGAGTGACTACGGCGCTGCCGGCCGCATCCGCCACGCTGGCGATTACGGCTTCGACCCGCGTTCAACTTGGCTGGGGCCAGTATGCGCAGTATCAGGACTTATCGGTGCTTACCTCGATCGCCGGAAGCCGGCATTTGCTGCCGCTTCGATCCAACCATGCGCTGGGAGCCGTGGAGCAGAGACTCAATGCGCGCACTCGCCTGCGCGCCGAGTTTTACAACCGCGCGGATCGGGACATCGCCGACCGGCCGTACCTGTATCCGCGATTGGTCAACGGAAAAGTCTTCGTCCCGCCGCTTGTTCCCGTCTGGTTCAATTCCGTGCGCGGCTACGCCCGCGGCGTCGAAACATTCCTGCAGCGCAAGAGTGCGAACGGATTTACCGGATGGATTTCGTGGGCGTGGGGGCGCACCGGAATGCGCGACGGCATTACCGGCGACCGTTTCCCGTCCGATTTCGACCAGCAAAATACGATCAGTCTCTATGGGAGCTATCGCCTGCGCCCGAGCGTGAACATTAGTCTTCATTCGAGCTACGGCAGCGGCTTCCCGATTCCCGGCTATCTGGAATTGGTGAATGGCACTTACCTTATCGGCGCGTCGCGCAATCAGCTGAGGATGCCGTATTATGAGCGGACCGATCTGCGAATCAACAAATCCTGGACTCGCGACAAATGGAAGATTGCGCTGTATGGAGAACTGGTGAATCTGACAAACCGGAAGAATCTGCTGTTCGATACGATTAACAGCTACAACACCGCGACGGGGAGGACGTCGATTACGCTCGACAGCATGATACCGATTATTCCTTCGGTTGGCATGCTGCTCGAAAGGTGAAGGCAGGGCGAGAAGTTTCGTCCGGCGCCCGGGACTTGGAAACGGCCCGGGCGCCGGCAAGACAGGCGGAACCGCTCAATGCCACTTAAATTCTCGATCACAACGTGGGGCAGGGCTTCCGCCCTGCTTTCCGGCCTTCTTCGTTTGGACATGATTGGCCGCTTTTTTGTGAATCCGGGACTCACGGCGAGCGGGGAAACGCCGAGCGGAAGCTCGGCGGCAGGGCCGAAGCCCTAGCCCTACCTTCGCATCGAAGGCAGGTGAATAAGGGCTTTAGGCCGTCCATCATGTATGGACAGGCCGACTCGTCATACATGAAAGAAGTGTGGG
>PLEX01000101.1 GCA_003136575.1 Bryobacterales bacterium
CTGGTTCGATTTACGGCCAGCGAGCAGTTAGCGGCAAAGATGCCGGGGCGCCGGTAACGGCCAACGTTCTGAACAACGCCGGCGCTCCCAACGACCCGCTTGCAGGCTCCTGGCTGAGCTACGGCCGCACGCAGGACGAAACCCGCTACAGCCCTCTCAAAGAAATCAACACCTCGAACGTGGGCCGTCTGGGGTTGGCCTGGACGTACGTCGCCGGCGCGGGAGGCGGCAATCAGGAAGCCACGCCTCTCGTCTGGAACAACACGATCTACACCATCACCAGCTGGAGCGTTGTCTTCGCCGTCGATGCAACTACGGGAAAAGAATTGTGGCGATGGGACCCGGAGGTCAATCAGACAACCGTCCGGCCGAAACTCTGCTGTGGCATCGTCAACCGCGGCCTTGCGATCTACAACCGCATGATCTTCGCGCCCGTGGTGGACGGGCGTCTGGTCGCGCTCGACGCGATCGCCGGCAAGGTGCGATGGGAAGCGCGTGTCGCATACACGCAGGATTGGATGAGCGTGACGATGGCGCCGCGGGTTGCACGCGACAAAGTGCTGATCGGCGTGGCGGGCGGCGACCACCCGATACGCGGCTTTTTCGACGCGTATGACACGGCCACCGGTCACCGCGCGTGGCGCTTCTATACCGTGCCGGGCGATCCGTCAAAGCCGTTCGAGAACGCCGCCATGCGCGAGGCCTCCAGGACATGGGCCAGCGACGCCTGGAAGTTGGGTGGAGGCGGTGCGGTTTGGGATGGCATGGCTTACGACGCGGAGGCCGGCCTCGTCTACGTTGGCACCGGAAACGCTGAGCCGTGGGTGCAGAAGTTTCGGGGCGCGGGGACGGGTGTCAGCGACAAAGACAGTCTATACACCTGTTCGATCCTTGCCGTCGATGTCGCCACTGGCCGGCTCAAATGGCACTACCAGACGACGCCCGGAGATAACTGGGACTACGACAGCGTCCAGCAGCTTATGCTTGCCGACCTCGCCATCGGCGGGCGGCAGCGCAAGGTTGTGATGCAGGCATCGAAGAATGGTTTCTTCTATGAGCTGGATCGGGTTACCGGCGAATTTATTTCAGCCGCGCCGTTCACGCGGGTGAATTGGGCGCGGGGGTTCGACAGATCTGGACGGCCGCTGATCAACCCGGAGGCTTACTACGGCAAGGATCCGGTGACCATCTTTCCGACGGCCGGTGGCGCACACAACTGGTCGCCGATGTCGTTCAATCCCGGCACGGGACTGGTTTATATCCCCGCGACGTACGGAAGCTGGACCTACGCGGCGGGAGACGTAGTGATCCCGGCGCCGACTGGCCACACCGGTCTCGCACCGGGCTATCTGCCGGCCGGGCCGAACACTATGCCGTTCATCGGGCCCGAACCGCTCGGGAATAATCGCGGAGTTCTCGAGGCGTGGGACCCGATCGGCCAGAAGCTTGTCTGGCGCACGCCAGGTGGTGGTAGTATCGGCGGTGGAACGGTTACGACTGCGGGTGACCTCGTTATTCAGACCATCAACGATGGCCGTCTGATTGCCTACAGCGCGGACAAGGGCGAGAAACTTCTGGAGATCCAGACTGGCCGCATCGGAATCGGGCCTCCGATCACCTACGCGATTGAAGGCAAACAGTATGTTGCGCTACTGGGCGGCAGCGGGCGGCTCGCGACTGTCGTCGGACCGAACGACGCTAGAGTGGATAACCCTCCGCTGCTGTTCGTCTTTGAACTCGATGGAAAGACCCCGCTGCCGGTGCCCGCGGCGCCAGCCGCGGTGGGCCCACCCCCGGTTTCTGCGCCCCATTAAAGCGGCCCGCTTCACTTCATCGAATCCAGCATCGTCCGCACCAGTTCCGAGTTGCTCATCGGCGACCACATGTGGCCCTGGCGCGGCCCGTAAGTGAACGTCGCTCGCGCGTTGAGTTTCGCAAGCAGCGTCTCCATGCGATAGACCGCGAGGTTGGCAAACCAGTTGTCCATGTCGCCCACGTAGAAATGCATCCGGCCCGTGAGTTTCGGGCCGAGTTCGGCCCAGTGGGATTCGATATAGCGCGCCAGATCGTAGCCGTGGTCCTTCATATACTGCACGACTTCCTTATCGATCTTGCCGGTCTTGTGATCCCATAACGGCTTCGGGTAGCCATCGTCTCCCACCGGACCGTAGACGGAATCCCATCCGGCGAGCTGCCCTCCCGAGCGGCTTTTCGAACCGATGGCGTCTTCCAGTTGGCTCTGTTCGCGGAGCGTGCGCGTGGTCTGGCCTTCCGGATTCCGCAGCATGGGGCGCTCGTCGCTGGCCATTGCGACACCCGGAATGGGCTTTGCGCCCGGACGCACGAATGCGTTGTCGTCGTTGTAAATGTCGAGAATCAGGTAGCGAGTGAAGTCGATGGAATCCGGGCAGAAGACCCAGGTTCCGCCGAAAACGTCGGGGTAGTAGACCTCAAGGGCGAGCGCTTCCCAGCCGCCGGTCGATCCGCCGGTGAGCAGGCGAGAGCGCGCTTCGGAAATCATGCGGAAACGGCTTTCGAGGTATGGGATCAGTTCTTTGGTGAGGGCGTCCCCGTAGGGGCCGTTATTGGCCGAGTTGGCGGCGTAGGAATCGTCGTAGTAGACGGTCGGGTGCTGAAAGGTGACCGCGATGGCGCGGGGGAAATCGTCCGCGTTCCAATCGGGCGCAAAGCCAGGTTGGTCCCTGTTGCCGTTATAACCGAAAGGCGCGCCAGTGCTGAAATGATTCTGCTGGTAGACGGCGGGGTAGCGTTGGGCGGGATGTTGCTCGTAGTCCTTCGGGAGCAGCACAGTCGCGCCGATGTAGATTGGCTGGCCCCAGAATTTCGTCAGCAGCGCGCTTTGGATTTTGACATGTTTCAGCAATGCGGTATCGGCCGGGGCGGTGACGGGCGGCACGATCTGCGTGAGCGTTATGCGCACCGTGGAGGGGTGCCTGGGATCAATATGGACTGTCCGGGCATCGCTGAGCAGATTGCCGGGTGACGACTCGGGGTTCTGCCCTTCCCACTGATCCATGTGAGCCCAGATCGTGTGGCCGTCGGCGCGGTGGAATTCCGTGTATGGGCAAAGGGTCGCCTTGACGCTATAGTCGCCGGCGGGAACGTCTTTCAGCGAGAGGATAGGGAAGCCGGCGGCACTGTTGTCGACCACCGCGACGGTGCCGGGCCTCAGATTGGCGACATCCGCGCCGAACAGTTGTCCTGATGGGCCGAGGGTAAGCAAGATGCGCCCGGTGACCTGGCCTGCGTGCAGGGCCGCCGGGAAGGAAACTTCGACGCGAAGTTGCGCCGACGCGCCGGCACTGAGGGTGAGGAACAGAGGGAGGAACTTCCGGAGGGACTTGCTCATAATGAGATCGATTGTATCGGATGCATTCCGGGTTGCCGCCGGGTGGGAATTGGATCGCGGGGGTCCGCTCAGCGGCCTCGGCGGCGGTTTGAAAAGCTTGCCTGGATAAAGACGCCGGAGAGCGGAACTCACGCGACCGGATACGCGATATCAGGAATTTGAGCCTCCGCCGAATTGAGCGTTGCCATGAGTTTGCAGCCAGTAACACTCCAGCAGGACGGTGTGCGGACGGGCCTGATCGATCCGACGGAGCCCGGGGTTGTTACTGAACCGTTTTCGCGACGGCTGCGACCAGTGGATCGTCGCCGAACGTCTGCCGCGCATCGCTCAGCACCGACCGCGCATCTTCATGGCGACCGACGTTCCACAAGCTTAACGAAAGCTGCGCCAGAGACTCGACCGATCCCTCAAACGGCTTCTCGCCGAGTTGGTTGTACATCGCAACCACATCGGCATAGCGTTTGGTTTCGAAGTACGCGCGGGTTAATTGCCACGCAGCCGTTTCATTAGCGGGGTTCTGGTCGACAGACTGGCGCAGATAAGACGTGGCAAGATCCGGCTCCTCCAGCGATAAAGCGCACAACGCCCTGATGTAGGCCGCAACGCCCGGTTGGTTCATCTGCCGCGTGTTCGGATCGAAAAAAAGCGCGGCCTCGGAGGCCGTTGAATCAAGCCGCAGGGCAACGTTGACGGAAGCCAGCGACTCCGCGCTGCCGGCGCGCCTCACGGTCACCACCACGCGATACTCTCCGTCAGGCAATCCCGTCAGCGGAAGCGCCTTTGACGTCATGAGCCTCTTGTCGCGAAACTGAGCCGCATGGACGCTCTCCGTCACCGTTCTGCGGTTTTCGTGGATCTGCGCGTGAGCGATCAGATATTCGATTTCCAGGTCCTCCGGCGTATCGACCGATTCCAGCTGATATAAGACCCTTAGCGGCATTCGCGACGAGACCACGTGGCGCGCGGCTGGTTGAAACTGCGTGCCGAAATACTGAAAAGGAGTGGAAGCGTCAGGATGCGTCGCTTGTGTAATCCCGGTAAACATCAATGGTCCGCTCAGCGTCATCGGGGCGGAGCCACCCACCAGGACACTTTGCTGGCCGCGGAAACTCTTAAAGGCGTCGCGCCGGGCGATATTAACCTCAAGCGTGTAGTGTCCGGGAACGACCGGAAGCCTTCCGGCAATCTGGAACGGATGGAACGTCTTCGCGCCGTCGGTTGCTTCAAACGCGGGCCATTGGCGTTCGCCGGCATCCTCTACGACAACTTTACCCGATTCGGTCAATAAACGCCAGGAGAGCGCCACATTCAGACTCTTGTCGTCCGAAGCCGCTTTTCCGAGTTCGGGCCGGTCAATCGAAACTGAATAATCCAGCCAGTATTGCCCGGCGGGATCGGCCAGAACCAGAGTGTTCACGTCCAGCGGGCGCTGGTCGGCGTTCATAAAGTACGAGGTGACGTGGGCCTGCAGAGAGCGCATTTCACGAATTTTGCCGACGTTGAAATAGTCGTTGGCGAAATTGCGAATCCTGCTGATAAGCAGGTCGCTCGTCATGGTAGGCACAAAAGTCTGTGTGTCGATCGGGTCCCCGGGGATCAGAGACATGGAAGCGAGCGCGAGATCCGCCCCTATGGGCCGCAGAAAGCTATAGACGTCGGAGTTGGCGTTGAACTGGCTGCCGCGGACCAACTGCATGGGGCCGTCCAGATACGGGCGGTAGAACCTGTACTCGCCGATGTCTTCCGGCATGTAAAAGAGCAGCGAAAAAAAAGACGGGAATGAAGGATCGCCGGTCTCGTTGGAGTAGAACCACAGCTCGCACGGATATAACTGACTGTAGCCGATGAAGGTTACGTGAGATTTCGGCTTGCCGAACAGAATCCAGGCCCGGCCCATGTCCGTATGCCATCCCGGCGTGTTGGACCTGCGGCCAAAAGTTTCGTTGGCATACTGGAGCCGTTTGTAATGTTCCTCTTTGTAGGTATTCGGAACCGCTCCGCGCACCGGATTCCGCACGTCCCAGAAATCCTCGATGAAAAGGTCGCGATCGGCATCGGTAGTCAGACGCAGGAAGCCTTTCTTCTCCTCGTCGGTGATGATGTAGGGCACCTCTTCGTTCAGCCACTTCGCATAGTGCTCGGGGAGGGCATTGCGCTTCTGCGCCCAGGAGGCAGTCGCGCAACAGAACAAGAGGACAAACGCGAGAGAGACCGTCAGGCCGATGGTCCGTGCTAAGGAAGGCATAATCCGATTTTCTCAGAAGCGCAGGAGCCGCCGGACCCGGCACCGAACCCCCGAAGAACCACCCGTTCAGCCGGGTTCGGCGGCGTAACTTGCGCGGTGTTCCCCAAAAGGGCACGGGTCATGGCGCGTGGCGCCAAGTAATTATCGGGAACACCGCAAAGGCTGGCGGCACGGTCAGGTCGTGCGCGTGATCCCCAGAAAACAGAAACGGGGTGAGCGGCATTGCCCAACCCGCCGATCCGGTTCGGACCTCCGATCGCAAGCGGCCCGGCGTCAGAACTCGAGACGCACGCCAAGGCGGGCGTTGAACGGGACCTGATACGCCGAAATACTGCCCTGCGAGGTGGGCTTCAGGAAATCGGGATTCGGAGTACCCGGTTCGTTATTGATTTCCGCCCACTGCTGGTAGAAGTTGACCCGCTTCTGATCGAAAACGTTGAAAAGGTCGGCGATGAGATTGATGTGCATCTTCTCCCCGGCCTTGATAGTGTAATCCATGTGGTAATTCAGCGGAAATTGCCACGGTGTGCGGCCATAGGCGCCACGGGGGCCGTCGGGAACTTCGCCGGCGTTCTGATACGCCGGGTGGTCCAGCAACTTGGTGATGGGGGTGCCGCTCTCGATGTTCCACGACAGGCCGAAATTAATTGCTTTCCAGCTCTTGTTCCCGAAGAGCTTGAGCTGATTGCGGCGATCGGTCTCCAGCGGCCCTACTTCGTACTGGCCACTCAAGCGACCGTCCGAATTCGTGAAATCGAACATCGAACTGATGTTGGGATCGGTTTGGCCGTTGTCGCTGCGGAAGTTGCCCTGGTAGTTGCCGGCCAGCGAAGAAAGAGTATAGTTCGCATAGAACTGGTAGCCCTTCGTGAACTGCTTGCCCAGAGTGATGTCCATGCCCTTATAGGTGCGCACGGGGTTGGGGAAGCCATCCGGAGTGCCATCCGAGCAAAGAGTGCAGGTAACGGGTGTAAACCCGGTGTTGGGGTCGCACTTGGGCAGCGCGCCGGTGCAGGGGGTCGCATTCTGGAAGATATCCAGGCTGGCGCTCGGGTTGGCGACCACGTATTGCTGGGGAACGCCGGCCAGAGCCTGTGTCACGTTAATACCCGATACATCCTCAAGAACCCTCACGAGGTTGCGATGCACATAGCGGCCGCTGAAGGTGAATCCGTTGCCGAACTCACGATCGTAACCGAATACGTACTCGTCCTGAAACTCGGCCCCTGTGCCGCCGGCGATCAGTTCCAGATCCGCCGGTCCGCCCTGAAACGCGTACGACTGGCCGGATGTGGCTTCCGGTATGTAGTTCGCGGCGGAAAGATTCGGCTGCTGCCCGACTCCTGGATCTTTGTACGACGGCCCGATGACGCTGCTCTCGTCCGAGAACGAACGGATCGAGATGTCCTGCGGAATCTTTTCGTAGAACCTGCCCCAGTTGCCGTAAATCTTCGACTTGCGCGAACCCGTGGGATCGTAAATCAGACCCATGCGGGGAGCCCAATTGTGGCCGAACACGTATCGCAGGGCATTGCCATACATATCCTGCTGCTCGAAACGCAGGCCCAGTTTCGCGGTGAGGTGTTTGCCCACAGTCCAGGCATCCTGGACGTAGCCGGACGTATACTTACTGCCGACGTTGATATCGGGACTCGAATAATTGCCGCGGTTGAGAGTCAGAATGATCGGCGAGTTCAGATTGTTCGGATCCTCGTATTGCCGGACAAAGAAACCGCCGTGAACCGTCTGCCCCGCCGCGGTTCCCAGTTCGGGAAGGTTGGGGAGCGCAAAGTCGCCGCCGCTGTAGGTAATGTTGTCCTTGTAGGGCTGATTCTCGTACTGGAATCCGTAATCCAGACTGTGCCCACCGAGGAATTTGAATACATGCGAACTGCCGACATTCAAATCATGCGACTTGGATACGAAGTTTTCGAGATAGCCGATACCGCCGTATTGCGTGATGCAGCCGCAACCCGCGCCGGATTCCGTTAAGGTCACATCCTCAATCTCATAACCGCTCGCGAGGGGAGTCTCCGTGAAGTTGTTGGTGTGGTCGCTGTAGTTGGCAGTTACCAGCCAGTGGCTGCTGAGCGTCCCGTTGTAGCGGACGGCCCAGGTTCGCGATCCATAGCTCAGCTTGGCCTCGGTGGTGGTGTCGACGGGAAGTGGCGGTTGAACCGTATTCAAACCAGTCTGGAAGCCCGTTGGCGACGATGCCGGATCGCCATACACAGACGCATCGATGGTATGGCGATCGGTGATATTCCAGGTCAGTTTCACGACGTAGTTGTATGTCGTCGTTTTGACATACTGGGTACCCAGCGCGTAGTTTGAAAAACTCGGGTCGGCGATTTCAGCCGTGGACGCGTTAGTCGGATTAAAGCCCCCGAAAAAGAAGATCTTATTCTTCCTGATGTATCCGCCGACGTCCGCGCCGTAATCGATAGTGCTCTTGTTCTCAATGTAATTCACCTTGTTTACCAGCGCGGGATTCGGATTCACGCGCTGTACCGCGAATGCCATCGGCGCGAAAAATCCGTATACGGCGGCGTGGAACTGGTTGCTGCCGCTCTTCGTCTGAACGTTAATGACGCCGCCGAGCGCCGCGCCGTACTGAGCCTCGAATCCGCCCGATTTCACCTGAACCTGTTCGACAAAGTCGAAATTGACGCCATTGCCCAGTGGCCCCAGCTGGCGACTGTAAGTGCCGAAACCGCCGAAACCCGGATCGGTGACGTCGGAGCCGTCAATATTGAACTGGTTCTCCAGACCGGAAGCGCCATTGATGGAAGGATTCGAACCACCGGCACCAGCGCTGTCGGCGACGCCTGGCGCCATGTTTATGATGGAGGAAATGTTGCGGCCCACCGCCACATTTTTATAAAGCGATTCATCCAGCGTCGCGCCGATACTGGTGCTGGCCAGGTCGATTGACTGCGCCGAACTGCCGACCACGTCCACAGTGGTCGCCGTCTGGCCGATCTGAAGCGAAAAATCCGCAGTCGTTTTCGAGTTGATCGTGACCGCGAGATCGCTCAGTTTGGCCTTGGAAAAGCCGGGCTTCTCGGCCGTCACCGAATAACCAGGGCCGGCGGTAAGACCACCAAAGGCATACTCGCCCTGAGCGTTGGTAGCCGAACTGCGAGCGCCTTGCGGCGTGGTGAGGGTTATCGTGGCGCCCGAAACGACCGCGCCAGAGGGATCGCGAACAACACCCCCTATACCGCCTTTACTCATATCCTGCTGCTGCGCATCCGTGGACGACAGGAACACAAACATGCATGCGAAAACGGCGCAAAAACACCATAAACTCCGAAAGCTCTTCACTGTGTTCTCCTTATTGATTGACCTTCAATAGCTTCATCAACGGGCGACTCCAACGGCCAACCGGCATTTTTGTTTGCTTCGAAACCGGAACATACACCACCATCGAGTGCAAACACGGCACCCTTCGCCGAAACTCCGACTTGGTACGTCCTGTTCCACCTCCGACTCAGTCCTGCAACTCCCTTAGAAGCTATCGTTTGGGAACAATCCGCAACATCTATCTGTTTCAGAAGATAGCAGGTTTCACAGGCTCTTTACCACTTTTAATGAAGTTCGTCGGTTTTTTTGCCTCGTCGGCAATATTTTTGGGGTGAGATCCACCATTCTTGGGGTGAATCAACCACCGTCCGCGGCGAACGGGACGAGTCGCCAGAAAAGCAATGTGCCGGCAGCCATTGTCAGGTCGTCGCTGAAAGGCTTGCCAATATGAATTGGGAAAGCACTCGATGAAAGCTTCCTCCGGGCAGGCTTCGATCGCCTGACTTCGGCTGAGCTATTACCCCAAAAAGTGGGGCGGGATTGTTGGAGAAATTGTTGGGGACGACGCCCCGTACGCGGCGCGCCGGGCGGCGAAGGCTTTGCTTGCGCCTGTCACGTGCAAGTAAGCCTGACTGGGCGCACAAGCAAAAGGCGGCGAAGAGCCATCCATCACTCTTCGCCGCCCGCCCTCAGACGTCCTTGGCGCTGTCCCTAGAAGGTAATCTTGCCCGTCAGCTGAACGACTCGAATGGACGAGTCGAACCCAAGGAAGTTTCCGTAAGCGCTGGTGGGCGATCCGACCATTCCGGTGATCATGCCGTAAGTGGCATCGCCAAAACCGCTGTCGGGATTGGCAAAGTTCGGATGGTTCAGGACGTTGAAACCCGAGATCCCCAGCGCGAACCTGGCCCGTTCCTTAATCGGGAAGGTTCGGAAGAGATTCAGATCCATGTCGAAATATCCCGGCCCGCGGAACTGGTTACGCGTTTGCGGCGAAAACTCCGTGTAAGCGTTGAAAGTCGCGGCATTGGCGTCGACAAATCCCGCGTACGTCAGACAAGGCGTCGTCGCGGCGGCCTTGCCGCAACCTCCGGATACCACGGCAGCCTGGCCAGTGGGGATCGCCAGCAGCGAGCCGCTGAAATTACCGAGCGCGGTGTTGTTGTCCGTTACAGAGAACGGCATTCCACTGTGATAGGTGATCTTCGAGCCGACTTGCCATCCGTCCACCAGTTCATCCGCGAACCTGTTGCCGGTCTTGAACTTTGGAGTATAGACAAAATCGATGCTGATCGCGTGGCGGATGTCGTAATCGGCGTTGCCGTAATTGGCGGTAGCGAGCGCTCCCGGCACCAGTTGCCCCAGCAGGGAATCTCCGTAGCTGTAGATACCGCCGTTTGACACTTCGTCCAGCGCGTGAGACCAGGTGTAGTTGAAATGTCCGGAAAGACCGCGCGAAAACTGCTTCCGGATGGTGACCTGAAGACCGTCGTAATTTGCGATCGCGCCGCTTTGCACCTGGGTCACCTGGGCGTAGTTCGGATCCGGGGCGCTTGCGGGAATTCCCTTCACGCCCGGATAGAGCCCATAAAGGTCGTAAGCGTTGCCAAAAGAGTTAGTATAAGGGATGTTGCCGCTGTGGTTGCCAACGTAGTTCACGACCAGAGCGGTCGAGGCCGACAGCTGCCGCTGCACCTCGAAGTTCCACTGTTCAACGCGCGGTGAATGCACGGTACCGACGATGCCGGTCACTGCGGGCGAACTAAACACGGCCCCGAGATTCTTGAGTGCCGCGGATATCTGGCTGTAGGTTTGGGTAATGCTGAAAGCGTTGGCCGAAGCCTGAAATACCGCGGCTCCGCCGGTCGGCCCCGGATCGAACGGCAGGATGCCGGCGGCCGGACGCACTCTCAGCGCTACAGCTGCAGGAGGATTGGACAGCAGATCGTCCACCAGACCGGCGGGCGCGTTGTCGTAGAAGACGCCGAAGCCGCCGCTGATGATCGTCTTGCCATCTTTAAACGGGGAGTAGCTGAAGCCTGCGCTGGGGAGCAGGTTCACAGCGTCTACGCCCTGATAGGCCTGATGCTGGCCATAGTTGATGTCTGCGCTGTAGGCCACCGAAGACGGATTCGAGTTCGTCACACTGGGCAGCGTGGAAAATGGTCCCTTCAGGTTCGCGAAGCAGTTAGACTGGCAAACCGGATTCGAGTTGTGCTCGCCGCGCAGACCCAGGGTCAGCGTGAAATTGTTGGCAACTTTCCAGTCGTCATGGGCATAAACGCCAACGCCCCACAGCGCCACTGGAACGTCGCTCGCCACGTTCTTCGACTCGCGGTACTGGTAAGCCAAACCATTGACAAAATTCTGCAACCCGGCGGATACGTAGCCGAAATAAACAGCAGGATTATTGTAGAAGAAGTTGTGGTCGCTGACGTCGTAGCGACGATAATTTTCGCCGAACTTCAGGGTATGCCGGCCCTTGACCTTCGTAAAGTCGTCGATGAACTGGTATTGCGTAATATTGCGGCCCTGTGGGAAATCTCCCTGGAGATTGAAGTTCGTGAAAGGCACGGCTCCCGAGGAGACGATTTCGTACGGGAAAGTGCTCGCGACTTTCGCCGGATCCTGCGCGAACTGCGCAACGTAATGGCTGAAGGTCGCCATGAACTGGTTCGTCGAAGTCGGCGAAAACACATGCGTTTCACTCAGCTGATTATCCCAGGCCGGCTGCTTGGAAATCGCATCGAAGTTGGCGTTGATGGGATCGAGAGTCGTGGGTTGCGTGCCGTGATCGAGGCGGTAGCGGTAGTAAATATTGTCCTTGTCGCTCAGTTTGTGGTCGATTCTGAAAGCCAGAACCGACTCCGTCGCCAGCGCGGACGGCGTCGCGTTGAACTTCTCCGCGCACGGCGTCGTCGCCGCGTTATACCCGGGCAGGACAACTGTGTTGCAGTAACTGCTGTTGGCGATCGGCTGCGCGCTCGAGGAACCGGGAGCGGTGTCCCAAAGGTTCAGCATGGTCTTGTAGGCCGCCGCTTCGTTGGGCTCCAGTTTCGTTACGTTAGCCAGCACGGCGCTGCCAAACGCAGGAGTGGGAATCGTAGCGGAAACCACGCTCGGCAGTACGAAGCGAAGGCCCTCGTTATCGACGAAGAAAAACGTCTTGTTCTTCTTGATGCGTCCACCGAGCGATGCGGCCCACTGGTTGGCGTTGGAGAAGGGCCTGCCTTCAGCAAAGGAGTTGTTGAACCAGTCGTTGGAGTTTAGATCGCGGCCGTTCCACCAATACTGCGCGTTGCCGTGAAACGCGTTGCTGCCCGACTTGGTCACCATGATGACCTGCGCGCCGGAAAGCTGGCCGTACTGCCCGCCGTAAGGACTGGCGATCACCGTGGCTTCCTGAATTTCATTGCCGCCAAGCGTCAGATTGGTGGCTCCGGAATTGTTGATATTGAAATACGGGTCCATGTCGTTTTCGCCATTGACCGTGTAGAGATTCGATGTCGCAGGAAGGCCATTCATCGAGAAGTTGCCGAAGCCGGTCGTGCCCACAACGGTGTTCGTCACGACGCCAGCGGCCGTCTGGGCAATGTTGGTAACATCGCCGCCCGCGCTGGGCAGGAGTTCGACCTCCAGGGGAGTGAAAGAAGTCGTGCCGCTTGGCGCCGCCGATAGCACAGGTTCGCTCTCAATGACTTCCATCGACTGCGAAGCCGTGCCAACCGCCAAACGGACATCGGCCTGAGTAACCTGACCCACGCTTACCGAAATGTCACGCTCAGCGGACTGGAAGCCGGACTGTTTCACGGACACCGAATAGCGGCCAGGTTTTAGCAGGCTGAATCGGTAGACGCCGCTTCCATCGGTTTTCACGCTCTGTTCGGCGCCCGTATCGAGGCCCTTCAGACTGACGGTTGCCTGGGTGACGACGGCGTTCGTGGGGTCGGTGACCGTTCCGGAAATATCGCCGGAAAGCAGAGACTGCGCGCCAGCCGACGAAAGGAATACCAGCATTGCGGCCAATATGGCCGCGAAAAACGTGAAAGTCTTGAAGCTCTTCACTCTTAATATCTCCTTTTCGATCTTTGCAAACTCGAATGGGTCGCTACTGCACTCCGACAGCCAAATGCCATTCAAGCCGCTTTGCCTATTACAAAAATTTACCCTTACAACTCGGCATCATACACCACCACGTGGTGGCAACACAACCTCTTCAATTCCCTCGACATATGCTTTCCGAGAGCAAACGCCGGTCCAACAGGACAGTGATCGCGTAAATTCAGCAGAATCCAGCGTTTGGCCAGAAGCATGACGCTCCTTATGCTTAGGACGATACCAGATTTCATACATTCCTGTGCTTGCCTTAATGAAAGATTCCAGTCAACATAACCCAATTGGACGCATTTCGCGGGGAGACACCCTTCCGGAGTGGTGACTTCGCTGGGGTCAGGCCAGCAAGTCGCCGACCGCCAGTATCAAATCGTCGCGGAAAGGCTGGCCAACAATTTGGAGGCCCACCGGCAAACTATTTGAATTAAACGGGATGGACAGTGCAGGCAATCCCAGAACATTGATTCCCCGAACGAAACGCGTGGTGGCCAGCCGGACATCTTCCGCTGGCTGATCGTCTCCCCATCCAATCTCAGTCTGACCGATCAACGGAGCCAGTATTGGCGCGGTGGGGGTGAAAATGACATCAACCCGCTCCCAAAGCCCCGCCCATTCTCGCTGCGCGCGGCGGCGAAGGCGCTGGGCGTTGACGTAATCGGTGGCCGCCAGCAGTCGCCCCTGGTCAAGCAGAGCTTGCACGTCGGGGCCGAAATCGCCCCGCCTGTTCGCCCAGGGTTCCATCAACGCCGAAACTTCAGCCATCAGGACCACGCGGCCGATGACGTTGAGCGCCGCCGGGTCGGGAACCTCAACCGGCACCAGGCTGGCTCCGGCAGCTTCGGCTTTGTTTAACGCCGCGGCAAACGCGGCGGCAACCTCCGGAACGACGCGGTCGCAGTAGAAATTCGCCGGCACGCCGACACGCAGGTTTTTCAAGGAGAAGCCATTTCTGACAAAATCGCCTGCCGGTTCGGCCGACGAACTGTCATCCCGCGAGTCGTAGCCCGCAATCGCATTCATCACCAGCGCGGCATCACGCGCCGATTGCGTCATTGGACCCATATGGTCCAGGCTGGCCCCCAACGGCATCGCTCCGAAACGGCTGACGCGGCCGAAGGTCGGCTTCAACCCGACACAGCCGCAATAAGCCGCGGGAATGCGGATCGATCCGCCGGTATCGCTGCCCATGGCGAAGAAAACCATCCCGGCCGCTACGGCAACGCCGGAACCTCCGCTCGATCCGCCAGGGATGCGCGCAGGATCGTGCGGATTGCGAATAGCGCCAAAATGTGGATTGTTACTGGTGACGCCGTAGGCAAGCTCATGCAGGCCGGTCTTGCCCATCAGGACCGCGCCCGCGAACCGGACCTTCTCGTACACGGCGCAATCGTAATCGGGGACATAGTCGGCGTAGATTTTCGTGCCGCCGGTAGTGCGGATGGCGCGCGTGCGGAAGAGATCTTTGAGCGCGTAGGGGACGCCTTGCAGCGGACCCCGGTCAATGCCGCGCGCAAAGTCGTCGTCCGCCTGGCGGGCTTGTTCGAGTGCCAGGTCGTCTGTGACCGTGATGAAGGCATTCAGGCGCGGCTGCTGTTCGTGAATGATTCGCAGGGATTCCCGCGCCAGTTCCACGGCTGAGATTTCGCGGGCGCGGAGTTTTTTCGCCGCCTGTTCGATTGTCATAAGCGCTCCTTGTCGGAAGCGGGAGACGAACTGGCGGTGTCGGGGCCACTCGGCAGGGAGGCACTGTCTCCGGTGCCGTCGCGATGCGAACCGGAACCGGCGATGGAGCTCGCCGCGCCGCCTGCCCCACCCCCGCCGGGTTGCGCGTCGCGGCCCATGTCCCGGACATCGGCGACGACAGCCGTGAAAGTCACGGCTGGCTCAATCTCGGGCGTCAACTGTTCAGTAAGCGGGCGGAAGGCGTTCTCCAGCGCTTCGAGGGAGGGCGCGATGCGGGCTGCCGCATCGGGCGGGATATCGGGGCAGCGCGCGGCTGCCAGAGCTTTCCAATCGGTCATCACGCAATACTATAAGCCAGAGTGCCCGACGAACCGATTGCACGCGATAGAGATGTCATCTTTGTGTACGGAACGCTGCGCAGCGAATTCGCCAACGCGTTCGCCCGAAGGCTGCGCGATGAGGCGGATCTGCTGGGTCGGGCGAACGTGCAGGGATCGATTTTTCTCGTGGCCGCATATCCTGGGTACCAGCGCGAGCCGGATGGAATTGTGCGGGGAGAACTGTGGCGTCTGCGGGATCCGGGGAAAACACTGGCGGCATTGGACGATTACGAAGGCCCCGAGTATTCGCGCGTGCTGGTCGACGTGACGCCAATAACGGCAATGCGGGCGGAACCGCCTTCGCCACGGTGTGCCTGGATTTACCGGTACGATCGCGAGGTCCATGCGGATAGCCGCATTGCATCGGGAGATTTCCTCGCGCGATGAACTTCTCCTCACGCTTGCCGCATGAGATTCATCCAAACGCGCTTTCTTTGTTGGTCGACGAGAAACGCCGAGCCGGAGTGCCGATCCTCGACCTGACGGAATCGAATCCGACGCGCGCCGGGATTGTTTATCCTGAAGGCTTTCTGACTGCGCTTTCGGATTCCCGCGCCGCGGTTTACGAACCCGAGCCGTTCGGGCTGCCCGCCGCGCGCGAGTTGATCGGGCGTGAATACGGGGTGCCCGCCGACCGTGTCGTAATGACGGCCAGCACGAGCGAGGCTTACTCGTGGCTGTTTAAGCTGCTGTGCGATCCCGGCGACGAAGTGCTGGTCCCGCGTCCGTCTTATCCGCTGTTCGATTACCTGGCCGCACTGGAATCGGTGACGGTCCGGCATTACGGTCTGTTCTACGATCACGGGTCGTGGTGCATCGACTTTCACACCATCGAGCGGGAACTCAATGACCGAACCCGCGCAATAGTCGTGGTGAATCCGAACAACCCGACCGGGCATTTCATCGCCCGGCACGAGTCAACGGAACTTACGGCGCTGTGCGCGTCACGGGGTCTGGCGATTATTTCCGACGAGGTCTTTCGCGACTATGCGATCGCTCCTCGCGCGGAGAGCGCGCTGACGCTGGGCGGAGCCGAGAACGGGCTAACGTTTACGCTGCACGGGTTGTCGAAAGCGGTCGGCCTGCCGCAGATGAAGCTGGCGTGGATGATCGCGAGTGGGGCGGACGATCTGGTGCGCCAGGCGATGCAGCGCCTCGAAATGATTGCGGATACATATTTGTCGGCCGGTACGCCGGTGCAGTGCGCATTGCCGGCGCTGCTCGCGCTGCGCAAGCCGGTGCAGTCGCAGGTTATGGGTCGGCTGCGTGAGAACCTCGCGTTTCTGCGGGCATCAGGGCTCCGCACGCTGGAGGTGGAAGCGGGCTGGTACGCCATCGTCTCGCAAGGCGCGAGGGCTGGAGACGATTTCGCGGAAAGGCTGTTGCGGGTTCGGGACGTTCTGGTGCAGCCGGGATATTTTTACGACTTTGAAAGCGGCGGGCACTTTGTGCTGAGCTTGTTGACAAGGCCGGAGATTTTTCGTCGAGGGGTGGAGCGGCTGGTGGAAGCGGTCGCGGGGCACGACTGAGTGGTGCCACCGCCGCCGCGTCCGGCTTGCTTTGCGCGTGCCGTAACGCCGGAGGTAAACTTCCAATTAGCTATCGTATGTCCCGCACGACTCTCCCATTTGCGCTGTTTTGGCTGGTCGCGGCCGTGTCGGGCGCCGAGGGACAAACCGTCGAATCCGGCGCTGTCGAGTTCAATCGGGACATCCGTCCGATCCTCTCCGACCACTGCTTCACCTGCCACGGTCCGGACGCCACGCATCGCCAGGCCGGACTGCGCTTCGATACTCCCGACGGCCCCGGTTGGGTGATCGCAGCGGGCCATCCCGAGCAGAGCGAAATTATCCGCCGAATCACCGCGACGGATGGCGACCAGATGCCGCCAAAAACCTCGGGCAAGAAGCCGATCACCGCAAGCGAAGCGGAACTGATCCGGCGATGGATCGCGCAGGGCGCGCAGTATCAGCCGTTCTGGTCGTTCATTCCGCCGAAGCGGCCAGCGCTACCCGATGTAGCGAACAAAGCCTGGGCGCGGAATCCGATTGATCGCTTCATCCTTGCGCGCCTCGAACGCGAAGGACTTCATCCGTCGCCCGAAGCCGATAAGCGCATCCTCATCCGCCGGGTAACGCTCGATCTGACAGGTCTGCCGCCCACGCCCACCGAGGTCGAAGCATTCGTGGCCGACACATCGCCCGATGCATACGAAAAGGTGGTTGACCGCCTTCTCGCCTCGCCCCGTTACGGCGAGCGCATGGCCTTCCGCTGGATGGAAGCGGCCCGTTATGGTGATAGCAACGGCTATCAGACCGACGGTCCGCGCGACATGTGGCGCTGGCGCGATTGGGTCATCTCCGCCTTCAACGGCAACATGCCGTGGGACCAGTTCACGGTGGAGCAACTCGCGGGCGATCTGCTGCCGAATGCAACGCTCGATCAGCGCATCGCTTCGGGTTTCAACCGGAACCACCGCACCACCGGCGAAGGCGGCATCATCGACGAGGAGTACCGCGTCGAGTACGTTGCCGATCGCACGCAGACCACCGCCACCGTCTTTATGGGGCTGACGCTCGGCTGCGCGCGATGCCACGACCACAAATACGATCCGCTCGCGCAAAAAGACTTCTACCGGCTTTTCGCGTACTTCAATCAGATCCCCGGCGAGCGCGGCTTCACATGGAACTACGGGCCGGAAGAGCCGTACGTAAAAGCGCCGCTGCCCGAACAACAAAAACAGCTGGAAGCTATGGATGCGCAGATTGAGAAAGCGCGCCTGGCTTACAAAACGCTCGATCCGAAGATCGAAGCCACGCAGGCACGGTGGGAGCGCGACCTGAGCCATTCATCGGACTGGACTCCGACCGACGGCCAGATCTTCCGTTCCGAATGGGTGCCGTCAAAGCTGCCGCCAGACGCCAGCCCCGCGGGAAAGGCATTGCATTTCGATGGCAAGGAATTCCTCGAAGCCAGCGGCGATGCGGCGGACTTCAGTTATCTCGATCCGTTTACCTTCTCCGCGTGGATCAAGCCGGAATCGCCCGATGGCGCAATTCTCACGCGGCTCGACGATTTCATCGAAAGCCAGGGGCACGGTCTGTATCTCATCGGCGGCAAATTACGGCTCCATCTGACGCAACGTTTTACCGATCTCGGGCTGCGCGTCGAAACCGCCGACCCCGTGAAGCTCAACCAGTGGCAGCACGTCCTTGTGACCTACGACGGCAAGCGCCTCGCGCGCGGCGTCAAGATGTACGTGAACGGCGAAGTTCAACCGGTGAAAGTTCTGTTCGACCAGAACACCGAGCCGTTCCATAAGAAGAACACGCCCATTCGTGTCGGCGCGGGCGGCGGGTTGCGATTCAAAGGATCGATCGGCGATGCACGCATTTACAACCGCGCGCTCAGCCCTGAGGAAGCCGCGGCGCTCTCCATTGCCGAGCCCCTCAGCCGCATCCCGGCGTCGGGGCGCACAAAAGCGCAGCAGTTAAAGCTCAATTTGGCCTTCCTCGAAACCGCCGCGCCGAAAGATGTCCGTGAGGCCCGCGCCGAACTCGCAGCCCTTCAGTCCGAACGCGCCAAGTTCTGCGATTCGATTCCGACCGTGATGGTGATGGCCGATGGCGCGAACCGCGACACGTTCGTTCTGAAGCGCGGCGCTTACGACGCGCACGGCGAGAAAGTCACGGCCGGGGTTCCGCAGATTCTTCCGCAACTGCCGCCGGATCTTCCGAACAACCGGCTGGGACTCGCGAAATGGCTGGTCGACCGATCAAACCCACTTATGGCGCGCGTTACCGTCAATCGTTTCTGGCAATCGTACTTCGGCTTCGGCATCGTTAAGACCGTGGACGATTTTGGCTCGCAGGGCGAATGGCCGGTAAATCCCGAACTACTCGACTGGCTGGCGGTCGAGTTCATGGACAGCGGCTGGAACGTCAAGGCGCTACAGAAGCTGATCGTGATGAGCGCCGCCTACCGGCAGTCGTCCGCCGTGACGCCCGCGTTGCTCGAAAAAGATCCGGACAACCGTCTGCTCGCCCGCGGTCCTCGGCTGCGTTTAGGTCCGGAGGCGATTCGCGACCAGGCCCTGTCCGTTTCAGGCCTGCTCGTCGAAAAGCAGGGTGGGCCGTCGGTGAAACCTTACCAACCCGCGGGTTTGTGGCAGGAACTCTCCGGCAACAACGGCTACGTGCAGGAGAAGGGTGATGGCCTCTACCGACGCAGTCTTTATACGTACTGGAAGCGCACCATTCCCCACCCTTACATGATGAATTTCGATTCGCCGAATCGCGAGCAGTGCGCCGTTTACGAGAACCGGACGAATTCGCCGCTCCAGGCGCTCGACCTCATGAACGAGGTTACGTTCGTGGAGGCGTCGCGGAAACTGGCAGAGCGCATGATGACCGAAGGCGGCGCTGCGTCCGAAGCACGGCTGGAGCACGGCTATTCGCTGGTGCTGGCGCGCGCGCCTTCCGCGCAGCAGAAAAAGGTGATGCTGCGGCTGCTCGGCGAACTGGAAAAAAATTACAAAGCCGATCCGAAAGCGGCTACGGATTTCGTTCATCAAGGCGAGTCGGCGGTGCCGTCCAATCTCAATATCGCGGAACTGGCTGCGTATACCGGCGTTGCCAGCCTGATGCTGAATCTGGATGAGGCGATTACAAAGGAATAGGAAGCCACCGAAATGTCAGCACAGCGCAAAATCGTCGTCTCCATCGCAACCAGCGCCGACGGCTATATCGCCAGACCGGACGGGGACGTTGAATGGCTGAACCGCCTGCCGAGCAAAGTCGATTATGGGATGAAGAAGTTCTACGCGTCCATCGACACCATTCTCTGGGGGCGCAAGACCTACGACTGGTTGCTTGCCTGGCACCGGAAGCACGGCACCAAAGGCGATGTGTTCGACACAAACTCGCCAACTACGTTTTCTCGCGGAAGCCGCCGAAGCGCCCCCCGCCGGGAGTTGAATTCGTGACCGAGCCGGTGAAAAAGTTTGCAAGGCGTCTACGCCGCAAGCCGGGAAAAAACATCTGGATGATGGGCGACGCCGGATTGATTGCCTCGTTTCTGGACGCCGGAGAAATAGACGAGTTCGACATCCACGTCATCCCCGTTTTCATCGGAAACGGCATTCCACTCGTCGCCCCGGCGCATCGCGACGTGCCCTTGCTCCTGCGTTCGGTCCGGAAATATTCGGAGGGTTCCATCCGGCTGCGCTACGGAGTGGACGGTAAGCGAGGGAAATTATGACAAGGCGGCACTTCTTCGGACTGAACTCGACGGGCGTTGGCCTGGCCGCTCTTTCCACACTGCTCGGCCGCGGTCTCACGGCCGCGCAGCGCATGCAGGCGGGCTTGCCTGGGCTGCCTCACTTTCCGCCCAAAGCCAAACGAATCATCTATCTGTTCCAGTCGGGCGGACCGTCGCAGGCGGAGTTGTTCGACTACAAACCGCGCCTGGTCGAGTTTCAGGGGCAGGATCTGCCCGATTCGATTCGCAATGGCCAGCGGCTCACCGGAATGTCGGCCTCGCAATCGACATTTCCGATCGTGCCCTCGAAGTTCTCTTTCGAGCGCAGGGGACAATCGGGCGCATGGATCAGCGAATTGCTTCCGCACACCGCCAAGATCGCCGATCAGCTTACATTCGTCAAGTCCGTAAACACCGAAGAGATCAATCACGATCCAGCCGTCACCATGTTCCAGACGGGCTTCCGGTTGGGCGGCCGGCCGAGCATGGGCGCATGGATTTCCTACGGACTCGGCAGCGAAACGGAAGATCTGCCAGCGTTCTGCGTGATGATCTCGACCAATGGCGGAGGCCAGCCGCTATACGACCGCCTCTGGGGCAGCGCGTTCCTGCCCAGCCGCTACCAGGGCGTGAAGTTCCGTTCGGGCGGTGATCCGGTGTTGTACCTTTCGAACCCGGCCGGGTTCTCCGAAAAGAACCGGCGTACGTTTCTCGATGCGCTCGGCGAGATGAACCGCATAACGTCGGACGAATTCGGCGATCCGGAAACCAGCGCCCGGGTTTCGCAGTATGAGATGGCATTTCGGATGCAATCGTCGGTGCCCGAATTGACGGACATTTCAAAGGAGCCCGCGAGCACTTTCGATCTTTACGGCGAGGACGCGAAGAAGCCCGGCACCTTCGCGGCAAATTGTCTTCTCGCCCGCAGGCTGGCCGAGCGCGGTGTGCGTTTCATTCAGCTCTACCATCGCGATTGGGATCATCACGGTGGACTCCCCGCCGCTTTGCCAAAGCGATGCAAGGACGTGGATCAGGCCTCGGCCGCTTTGGTGACGGACCTGAAACAACGTGGCATGTTGGGCGACACGCTGGTAGTTTGGGGCGGCGAATTCGGGCGAACCGTGTATTGTCAGGGACGTTTGACTCCGACCGATTACGGCCGCGACCATCACGGCCGCTGCTTTACGGTCTGGATGACTGGCGGCGGCATTCGACCCGGCCTGACGTACGGCGAAACCGACGATTATGGCTATAACATCGTGAAAGATCCCGTGCATGTGCACGACTTACAAGCGACGATTCTGCATTGCCTGGGGATAGATCACAAGCGGCTGACGTACCGGTTTCAGGGAAGGGATTTCAGATTGACGGACGTGGCGGGCGAGGTGGCGGGGCCGTTGTTGGCGTGAAAGCCGGCTGCGAGTTGCAGCATTCAGCGCGGTCGAGTCGTATAAACTGTAGAGTGCGAAAAAGGTTGCCGTATACCGGTCGTCGTCAGGAGAGATTCGAAATGAAGGTAATGCGAAGGAACTGGATTTTAAAGGTCGCCGTGGCATCGTTCGCCGCGACCGTGATTGCGCAGACGCCACCGGCGGTGCCTCCCGCCGGCCCGGGACGAGCTGCCGTGCTGCGCCTTCAGTTCTGGGTCACGTCGCCCGCCTTTCCCGACGGTGGCCCGATCCCCATGCACAACGCCGGGCGCGCCGGGGCCGACAACAAGTCCCCAGCTTTTGAGTTCCACTGGAACCTCGGGACGAATCCCGGCACTGCGCCAGACACTTTGAAGACGTACGCAGTAATTCTCCACGACGTCGAAAACTCCAGCAACAAAGGCACGGCCGATACGCTTCACTGGTCCGCATTCAATATCCCAGGCACGGCTCAGGGCTTGCCTGAAGGACTCGCCGCGGGCGATCTGCCCGATGGCACGCGCAATGGTCCGGGCATTGCCAGCCGAGGCGGAAATCCTGGCGCTTACTTCGGCCCGGGCGCTCCCGCGGGACCAGTCCACCACTACATCTTCGAGTTCTACGCTCTCGATACGAAGCTGGATTTGCCCGCAAACACAACGCGGGAAGACTTGCTGAAAGCTATGGAAGGCCACGTCGTCGGTAAGGCGGCGTACACCGGCCGGTTCCCGGTCGGCCAGTAGGGGCGCGACGTTCACTCGCTGACGGCGGTGGGACTGTTCGCGCCGGAATCGTCAATCTTTTTTGTGAATACGGCGGATGTCTTTATGTGGGCGTATCCCGCACTCCGATAGAAGCGATGCGCGTCCTCCCGGGCGATCCGGGAGCGCACTAAAATGATGTTCACTCCACGCGCAACCGCCCAAAGCTCGGCCTGCGCGACAAGTTGCCCACCAATTCCACGGCTCCTGACCGTGCTCGCCACGACCAAGCCGCCGATTTCCGTCCTCATCTCCGCAACAAGGTGGTGGGTAAGGCTGACTTCTATCCACCCGGCAACTTCGCCGGACAAGCGGGCCACGAAGACCGGGTGATCAGTGCGGCGGGACAGCGCTTCAATGCTCGCCCGGATCGTCTCTACGGACTGCGGATAGCCAAGCTCTCCACTCAGTCTGGCGACCGCCGCCGAGTCGTCCGGGGCGACTTCGCGAATCGACAAAGTATTCGGTTCCGCAGGATTCATATCGGGTTACGCAAATCGGGATATGCAAAGGATAGCGCCATCCCGCACCCGCCGCACCTTTTCGCGCCGATGCGCATCCAACAGGCTATGATTACCATTCGTAGGTCCGAAGAGCGCGGCCATGCGGACCACGGCTGGCTCGATTCGCACCACACTTTTTCCTTCGCCGACTACTACGACCCGGCGCATACGCAGTTCCACTCTCTTCGTGTTCTGAACGAGGACCGCGTCATGCCCGGCATGGGGTTCGGATCGCATCCGCACCGGGACATGGAGATTATCTCCTATGTGGTGTCCGGCGCACTTGAGCATAAGGACAGCCTGGGAACGCGGGCCGTCATGCGTGCGGGCGACGTGCAGCGCATCAGCGCGGGAACCGGCGTGGTGCACAGTGAATACAACGCGTCGGCGAACGAGCCTGTGCATTTCCTCCAGATCTGGATTCTGCCGAATGAGCGTGGCGTGAAACCGGAATACGCAGAGAAGTCGTTTCGCGATGCCGCGCCGGGAAAGCTGCATCTGATCGCATCGAAGGCGGGGCGCGATGCCTCGATCCCGATTCATCAGGACGTGGAAGTCTCTGTAGCGCGCCTGTCGCCGGGCGAGCATCTCGAACACGCGTTCGCAGCGGGCCGATCAGGTTGGGTGCAACTGATTGACGGGGATTTGGCCGTGAACGGCGAGAACCTCAAAAACGGCGACGGCGCGGCGATCAGCGCCGAGACCACTCTGCGGCTCGTTTCCGCCGGTGGTGCGCACTTTCTGTTCTTTGAGTTGAGTTCAGGCGACGCGGGCGCGCCCGGGAGAAGATAAAGCTTATGGCGAATCGCGAAATAATTACGCTGGGCGGCGGTTGTTTTTGGTGTCTGGAAGCCGTGTACCGAGAGACGGACGGCGTGGAGTCGGCCGTCTCCGGCTACATGGGCGGGCCTTCGCCGAATCCGACTTACAAGCAGGTCTGCTCGGGAACAAGCGGACATGTCGAAGTGGTGCAAGTCACCTTCGATCCGGACGCCATAACGTGCCGCGACATACTGGAAATATTCTTCGTCATCCACGACCCGACATCTCTGAACAGCCAGGGCAACGACCATGGCCCGCAGTATCGCTCCGTGATCTTCTATCACTCGCCCGAACAGAAAGCGGAGGCGGAATCTATCATCGGGGAACTCAGTGCGGCGAATGCCTACGGCCGGCCGATTGTGACGGCGATAGAACCGGCGTCGGCTTTTTACCGGGCTGAGGAATACCATCAGGATTATTTCGCCAACAACCCGTACCAGCCGTATTGTTCCTACGTCGTAGCTCCCAAAGTGCAGAAGTTCCGCGCGAAATTCGCGTCACTCAGAAAATCGGCGGGATAGGTCGTCCGCGGGCGTCCACACTTCCGATACTATGAAGCCGGCGCGTCGTTGGTCGCGGTCGATACACCGCATTCCCTCTTCCCGCATGATCGCGCTTATGGGAGGCAATTGGCGCGCCTGAAGTCCGGTGGTGACACGGAAAAACAGATACATGGTTCGTATCCAGAGTTGCGCGTGCCGGCGTCGCCAGCCGTTATCGGGTATTGCAAATTCGTTGATCAGCCAGATTCCGCCCGGCGCGAGGCAATCCGCGAGCCGCGGGATCAGCCGCCGGGCGTCGCCCTCGGTGAAGCAGTCGAGAAAGAAGCTCGTTACAATGGCATCGTAGTAGCGCGCCGGCCACCGCCCCTTCAGCGCATCGTCGCATAAAAACCTGACACGATCCGCGTCACCCGCGCGTCGTTTTGCAAGCGCGATCATTTCGGGGCTGATCTCGACTACATCGATATCCGCCAGCGGCGCGATTCTGAGCAGCTGCGCGAGTGAGCGCCCGTCGCCTTCGCCCAATATAAGGATGCGCCGTGCGGATGCCAGACGCGGAAGGAATGCAAACCTGCACCGTTCCAGCGACCGTCCGAAGGCGGCGTATTCGATCGGGCGATACCATCGCGCCAAACGTCCGGCATTCATCGTTCTAGTTTAAGGAACGCGTGCAAGTCACGGAAAGCGGGCTGAAAGGGTGGTTTCTCCGATGTCTGACGCCGCACCCCGTGCACTGAAAGTGTGGTCTCCCCAGAATCGGGTTGGGTGGGCAGCACCCCTATACCCAACTCGTAAGTAGCGCACGCGGTTGCTTCGCTATTCTTAATGAGGTCATTCTTCCTGGCAAAATCCAAAATCGAATTGACGCTCAAGATCTGAAGAAGCTTCTTGCGTGCAACATACCTGAGTTCCATTCCGCAGTAGATCGGATGGGGTCGCCAGACGCTTCCGTCGTGAGTCATAGATTACCAGGCAGGCAACCGACTGCCCGACTGGACCTTACCCTTTGATGCTCTTTCCTCCGTCGATCTGATGTACCCGTTTTTCGACGCGCGTACAAATGATATTCATTTCGTGGATCCTCGATCCCCTCGATCCCACACTGACAAAAACAAAAGCTCCCGCCAAAGTCCGAGTCACTACGATGGACGAATTCCTCTCGTCGGACTGGTAACCGTCACCAACCAACCGGAGCGCGTTCACGCATTTCCCACTCGCCAGTCACGATATCGTAGCCTTCCTTGACCTTGCCAGCGGGAAGTAACGATGTGGAGCGGCCGATTTTGTCCGAACTGGAATCGTTATCGTGAACGTACTCTATCGTTAACAATCCGATACTCAAATCCTGGAGAGCGCTCTCTAACCGGTTCATTCGTGCCACTCGTACCGATAGCCGTTGACGTCTTGGGCAAATCTAATAAAAATGAAGTTGATTCGGTAGCCGAACACTGCCAGTATTGGTGGGTGCCTCGCACGAGGATAGGCTACCCATTTTTTCGCCCCGCGTGACGTGGGGCTTTTTCATAGTTCGGTGAGATGGCCGGTGGCCTTCGCTTTTTCGAACAGCGCGGTCATGTCCGGCTGCTGGACCAAGAGTGCGACGCGGGCAAATCCGCGGCAGGCATCGGCCAGCCTTATCAGGGCGTCCGCCTCCTCGCGTCTGACCCCGACAATCTTGTCCGTGCGAATGCTCAAACGCCGCAATTCGACGCCGAACCATCGCAATCGCGATTTCGGCAATCCGTCCACGTAGACGACTGCCGGCGTGGCCGATTGCTGGGCGCGCAATATGGCGTGGGCGGTCGTCATCACGGTGGTGGCCATATAGGCCTTGGTGCCGGTATATCGAGAGAAGTACAAGCTCCCCTTAGATAGTGGCGAGCCCAGCACTTCGCCGATATAGGCGAGCCTCGGCGGTCACCCAAAACCGG
>PLEX01000109.1 GCA_003136575.1 Bryobacterales bacterium
TTCGGCAGGCACACCTGGCTCAGCGTGCCATAAGTGATGCTCACTATCCGGCCATAGCTGTAAACCGTGGGATCGCTCCCGTAGGTATAATTCACCGTCTGGCAGGGGTCCCAAACGCCACCCCGGCTATAGTAAGTACCAGTAATCTGTCTGGGGGTATTGTAGCCGTAGGACGTTCCCTGCCCGTCCGCGTCGACCTTGCTCGACAACAGATTCCACGAATCGTAGGTATAATTCGTCGTTCCGCTTTCCGGATTCGTCGCCGATGTCAGCAATCCCGCGTCGTTGTAGACGAACGTCCTCGTTTGCGTGGTCGAACCCCTTGTCATCGTCGACGTCGCCAGATGGTTCATGCAGTCGTAGGTTTGAAGGGCGCCCGCCCGCTGCGTCGCTGGCGCTCCTCCGCCGACGCACGCCGCCGATAATCTTATAGCCTCCGGCAGGAAGGAAGGGCGGGGCTTGCGGATTGCCTCTGACATAAGCTGCGAATTATCCGAAGCTGCAACCCCGCAGCGGGTCGCTCGCGCTCCTTTGCGGCAGCTTCCGATAATTCGGTCTTATGCAATCGGCCAGTGCCCGCCCCGCCCGGCTTTACTCACTTACAGGCAAGCGGCGGCCGGCGCGATCCCGCGCCCGCCAGTGCACTTAATCTCCGCGCCGCACCGCAGAGCGCCGCCCAAAGCGGCGGCGCTCCTGCTTCGCAAACGCGCGGCAAGGTAGTAAAATACCAGAATCCCGCTGCTTCAATTACGCAGGAGCTCGAGCCAAGTCGCGGGCCTCACCACATATAGCAACCGCCCGGGCGACGGCCGTGGGTCGAACGCACCGCAATTGTTTTGGGTGCGTAAACCCGTTCTTAGAACTTCTTCGACCGAATACCGTCGAATAGGAGCACTTACAGGCTGCTCACCACAGGAGACAACGCCTACCGGACTTACCTGAAACGCCTTTGCGCCAGCACTGTCGAACTGAATTTCCCCTAAGGCGTTCGTGAGCAGGGGAGGCAAGACCGTCTCTCTGTCGTCGCCGCAGGCGATATACACACGGTGTTTGACAATCGGCTTACCAGTTCGACCGTTTAGCAACTGCACAACCACGGTCTGCGCAAGCGCAATATGGCTAAATACGAGCACCGTCAGAAGCATCAACAAGCCACGCCCCCCTCGACAAGAACCGCCTGTTGCATCAGCGGCAACAAACCCACCTCGGTGTCGCGATGTCGGCCGATCCTCATGGACATGGATTGCGGGTACTACTGCCCAATACATCAATGATGCCATGCAACACCAGTCCAATTGGGTTGTCGGCCCATGCCGAATCTATGTGGGCCGTAAAAGAATCGATGTAGACCCCTCCCACATTTGCGTTCGAAAACGAGAGCGCGACCGGATCAAGACTGCTAGGATTCGGCACAACGTGGAGGCTTGGACCCAACCCGATGAGAACTCCCAGAAGCCCAGGAGGAGCGTAGCGGCCCGGCTGGATCGAATTGAACTGCCCTGGGGTCAACCCTCCGAGAACACCAATGTTCAGATTGACTTGGCCGCCGCCGGGTTGGGGCAGAAGAGAAGTACTCGGTAGAACATTGGACGCGTCCAGACTCGTGCCGAATTGGCTATTCACCGCATTCAAAATAGTCGTCTGGCAATTCGGCGTCTGGCTCGTGCTTCCCGCGGTGCTAGCTGTCAAAACCGGAAGACCGCCCACGTACGAGTTGTAGCCCTCAAGAAGGTCAGCAGATGTCTGACCGATCATCGACCCCGGATTTGACGATTGTCCAGTGGGACCAACGCCGTAGGGGTTGTACGCGCCAGACATCGGGATGTTTGAAAGGCTCATCCCGATTCCCAGGTCTGTGCAGCCCTCGCCGTCCCAAACAAGATCCGGCCCGCAATAGGTTCCGTCGAGCCCCCTTGGATCACTTCCGTTAACCGGATCACCAATCAAGTAGTTGTATCTGTTCCAGCTCACCGGATCCTCCGGCTTCGCGCTGCTGGCCAACGGATCCACCGTATTAAACCGGCCATACGCGCTCGCATAATATCGCTGATCTACAGTGCCAACCCCAGTCATACGTGTACCTATCCCGCCATACGCCTACGCCGCGCCGCGCTTTTCTTCCATATCCAGCGCCTCGCGCAGAAGCATTTTTACGTAAGTCTGATAAGGCAGACCCTTCCTTGCCGATAGCTGCCGGGCGCGTGCCAGATCCGCCAACGGCATCCGAATCGTAATATTCTTCGATTCCCTCGCTTCCCTCACCATCCGTTGCGCCGACCCTCGCTGAGCCGTGCCATTCTGCATAGCCGCGCTCAGGTTCTGCTCCACCTGCGCCCTGTGTTCATCCCACCACTGCGCCTCCTGCGCCTCGCTTTCAAACTTGGGAATTCCCGTCCCGTCCATCACTAATGCCGCCATATATTCACCATCCTTTTTGCTTCAAATAATCCGCTGCCAATTGCTTCCCCGCCTCGAAGGCCGTAACCGGTCGAATAGCACTCGCCCGCATTGTCCACACCACCACGAGAATTCGCATTGCCCCAGTGTGGCCGACCGATGTCCATCTCGGCTCCCCGTCGATCACCTGATAGTTGATGTCGACAGCCTCATTCGCGAATAGTTCGCCGACTTCGAGAGGTGTCACTCCATGTCGCCCGACATGCCCGATATTCGCACGGTCCCAATCAAAGGAAAGCTCGCTCTCCACTGTCCGCAGTATACATATATTATAAGTATACTGCAACTATTCGCGGGATTCCGGCAGAAGGAAGGGCGGCGTGCAAGGTTGCCTCTGACATATTCCGCCCCACGTCAAGCCCACACTTTCCATCTCGATATGATGCTCAGCGGCCTGAAGAACGCCAACCGATCCGGCGCGGAGAACCGACCTCAGGTGTTGTGCTCGACCGGAAGAGAAACCATGGAGGGCACCCGCCCGCTTCGTCGCCTTTGGCTCCGTGCGCGAACGCGCGCTGCCGAATCTTTTATAGCCTCCGGCAGGTGGAAGGGCGGGGCGTGCAGATTGCCTCTTACATAAAGACCGCGTTATCCGACGCAGCCCTTCGGGTCGCACACCTCGCCGGCGCTCGGCTGCTCGCATCCGATAACGCGGTCTTTATGTAATCGGCGAGGCCCGCCCCGCCTGGCTCTGCTTACTTACAGAAAGCAACGGCAGCCGCGTCCCGCGCCCGCCGTCGCACTTGATTTCCGCGCCGCTCCGCAGAAGTGCCGCCCAAAGCGGCGGCACTCTGCGGAGCGAAACGCGCGGTAAGGCATTGGGGGCTTTCTGACCTACGCGAAGCCGCCCGGCACCCCTCGGGCTGATTCCTATCTCTTTTGAAGCGACAGAGACTTGGATGCGCTGTCCCAAACGTAGAACTCCGCAGCATTGCCCTTCGTTTCCGCATGCTCTCCGTCGTACGTCTGGCGCGCCACTGCAACTCCGGCGACGCTTCCCGAAGAGCCGTCGCTAAAGCGCTGAAACACTCCCGGAAGTACCAGCAACTGCCCCGGCCCCGTTCCGTTGGAAGGCAACAGCCATATCTGGGTCTGAACGTTGTAGGCATGCTCCTCCCACGACGTGACAGCGAAGATTTCGTCTGATCCACCGAAAAGGGCGCCTATTCGCGTCTGCTGGACCGACAGCAGAATGTCCGCTGTGTCCTGTGTTGTCCCGTTCGGACCGAGGAATCGGACGTGCGCTCTCGTTTCGTCCTCACTGTGGCTCATGTAGATACTCCCCACGACATGCCACCCGCGCGCGGACCTGGAACCAAACACCGGAGCTTCGTTTGCAGGAACCAATCGCTGCGCCTCGGCGTCGTATTTGCCGAGGTCCACGGTTCGAGCGGGCGGCCACTCGTCGATGAGCATGACTCTTCCATGCTGCACGGCTAGGATCTCGCAGTGGGCCCCGCAGATGCTGTCCACCCGCCCCGGCGTCGCGGTCGCCAGGAGTAACAATGGAATAAAAGCGATCATGGATGGGAGAAACAGTCAGTGTTGCTGAACAGGCCCGTGAGCTTCGTTTTCCACGTGTCCCAGGTACTTTGACGCTTTCGGGCATTCGGCTGGTTCAGGTTGCCAACATAGTGCCCTGCGGCGGTGTTGCCGTACCGCGCCTTCAGGCCCTCAAGAATCTGGATTCCGAAACTTATGTTGGCGTCTGGATTACCGTCAAACGCCAGCCCTGCGCCGCTTGTTCCCCAAACCGCCTGGTTGCTATTTGGGTTGTAGTGCTGATTGATCTGGAACGGACCGTAGTCCACTGACAACAGGACACCCGTTTTGCTGTAGTTGCCGTTATTAGTCGGGTTGAGGCTGAAGCTCGATTCACCCTGCCACGTCACCGCAGACAGAGCGGCGACGGTGGCAGCCGCCGAGTCAGTCTGGTAACTCGACAGGCTCCCATCGTTCCAGATCTCCAAGGCATTCTTGTAGGTCAACCCGGCAAAGCCGACTGCAGCTATGATCGAGTTGCAATCCGGCGGTGTGGCGGCCTCGTTTCCGGCCCCCCCGTCCCCAACATACCCTCCGTCATCGCCGCCGCCATCCGCACCACAGGACGTCGTCTCGTAAACGTTATCCGTGAATGAGGCCGAACCCAAATAGGCGGCCTCCTGCCAGCCTGAATACGTATCATAGTACTGGCCGTTGGAGACATCATAATCGCAAAGCCCCCTGCGGTCACCACGATTCACCGTATCACCACGAGTGTACGAATATCGATTCCAACTCCCTGGATCGGAAGGCCCCGCACTGGCCATATACGGATCCGGCGTATTAAATCTTCCATACAAACTCGCATAATATCGCTGATCCGCAT
>PLEX01000048.1 GCA_003136575.1 Bryobacterales bacterium
AGAATCATCGGGAGTGTGCGTTTCTCTTCGAGTCCGCACGCTTTCAGCATTGCCGAAAGATCTGTGGATCGAAATGTCTGAGCGACTGACGCGGGAAGACCGGAAAAGTTCGGCGCGAGTTTCGCATCGATGAGAATTCTCGCCACGGCTGCGATGAACTGCGGTTCGGAGCCAGGCGCGATCGGTAGCCAGCGATCCGCAGACGTAGCCGTTATGGAGTAGCGTGACTCGGCCTGGATCAGGTTTCCCCGAATTCCGATGCGCCCCTGCCGGAAATGGCCGAACTGCCGCGCATAGTAAACGGGCGAAACCCAGCCTCCCAGAAAATCCGCCCCGACGCCGAGCACATAAGTGGCGTTGGCAACGTCGTAAACGGGAAGGCCCTTCCAGCCCAGCGCTTCTTCCGCCGCTTTTCGCTCGACGGCAAAATCCGCCAGCGAACAGACCGTGGCCGATGGCGCTTTGATGGCTTTCAGGAACGCCTGAATATCGGACGACTTGCTTCCGGCGTTGGGTCCGGTTAGAAAAACAACGCGTGAAGGATCGGCTACGCGGATCTTTTCCGCGACGGCGGCTACAGCCTCGTCCCACGAAACCGGCGCGAACGCAGCCTTGCCGCGATCAGACTGCCGTTTCATCGCGCCGCGCAGGCGGTCGGGGTGGTAAAGCGCCTGGACAACCGCCTGCCCGCGCGCGCAGAGCCGGCCGCCGCTGATCGGGTCGAGCGGATTGCCTTCTATCTTTTTAATAGCCGCTATGCGTTGCCGGACCGTTTCACCTTTGAGCTCGATAACCCGCTCGCCACCCATTACGCGTACGAGCGTGCCGCAACCGGCCGAGCATTCCGTGCAGACAGCCGGGTGCCAGCGCTCTTCTCCGACCGGGATATTGTGCTCGGGAACCAGGAACGGAATCAGGGCGTCCGACTTGCTGCCGCAACTGGTCGCGGCGGCTCCCGCCGTGGTGGCTCCTACGATTTTGAAGAAGTTTCGACGGTCCATGGCTAGCTGACCGCCTCGGGGTGTGGCAAACGGCAGGCGAAACCGCCTGCGCCACAAAAACGGGCCGGCCGAAGGCCTACTCCACAGGGGGCGTTCCTTAGTAGTGGCATGTGGCGCAATCCTGCGAGGCCCCCTTCTGCCGGTGGCAAGTCAGGCAGGTGCCCATGTTGTGGTTCACCAGTTTTTGCGCCGTTTCCGCCTGTGTCATGTCGCCGTGACATGTTGCGCACTGTACCTTCGCCCGAAGATGCGCCGCGTGGTTGAACTTCACGAGCGCTTGCGGTTCGAAGCCGTACACGCGTTGCCAGGGAATCTCGTGCCCCTTCGCGGCGTAGTCGGCCATCTTCTTGATTTCCGGTTTGTCCGCCGCGATCATCTGGTGACAGAGCAGGCATTTCGTGACGGATGGAATCGTCGCGGCCGGACCAATGTCGGCCATGCTATGGCAATCGAGGCACTGAAGCCCGAGGGCGATGTGCTTCTTGTGGGAGTACGCGATGGGCTGCTGCTGAGCCTGCGCCAGCGCGGCAAGAGTTGTGAAAGCGAATGAAAAAGCGACGACGCGCAGCACTGACGCAGTCATGGCGTCAGGCCGCAGACGGCGACCGGGGAATCGTCTGTACGAACCTGGATCTGACACGAAAGTCGGGTACGGCGAAACCTGCTCGGATCTCCAAGTCTGGACCGAAACACGGAGTACAGGGCAACCTATGACAATAGCGAGACTGGGCGCGAATGTCAAACTTATGAACGGTTTAAGTCCTGGTGCGGCGGCGATGTGGGATCGAGGGGCTTCGCGAACCCAACTTTGGGATGAAAATGGCTCAAAAAGTGGGATCGAAGGGGTCCTTGGTGGGATCGCGGATTTTGTTAAGTTATTGATTTTATGATGGTTGTTGGGATCGAACCGCGCGGGCGATTTATCCGACTGAAATGGTACGTCCGGCACGCTTTTGGGCGCGATGGTGAGCGGAAGACCAATATTATGGGAGGTATTTTTTGTCGGCATCGGTTGTCCGATTTGACTGTAGCGCAGCAGCCCCAAAAAGGAGCGTTAACGTACGCGGCAAAAGGCTGGGAAATGACTGAAAATGCGGAAGATGCGAAATTCATAAATTCTTGTGAATCACTTGCGCTTCCGGCGAAATCCGATGCGGGGGAGTGAAAAAAGGGGTTGCGACGTCCGACTGGCCAGATCAGAGGTTTCCGCGTGCTCGCCGCTCCGATCTTTTATTTCGTGATGGGGCCTCAAAAAAGAAGCGGTATGCGGAACCGCCTGCCTTGGGCGCACATCGGCCCGCTCCAACGCTTGTCTTGATTTCCATCCATTTTCAATATTTTCAATAACTTGGGGAATCTGCTTTTCGCTCGAAGGCAACTCAAGTGGTTTCAATACGAGGGGTTTTGTCACGGTTTTGCCACGGTGCGGGCAGTGGCGAACCCCTTCAGTGTTTATGGCGTCAGCGGTTGACCTGATCTTCTGGGTCGATCAAATCTTTAAATTCCACGGCGTTGCGTTTTCGCATATTCGCGAATAGACTGGAGAAGGATGCCGAAGACCACAGTCGTCCTTTACTGCGAGGAGGACGGCTCATGCCCGTTCCTGGACTGGCTCGATGAACTTCCGGTAAAGGTGAAGGCGAAGTGCCTTCTGCGGGTGGAAAGGCTGCGCGAACTGGGGCATGAACTGCGGCGGCCGGAGGCGGACCTGCTGCGGGATGGAATCTACGAACTCCGCGCAAGCTTGCAGGGCGTCCATTACAGGATTCTCTATTTCTTCCACGGTGCGGTGGCCGCGGTTGTGGCTCACGGAATTGTAAAAGAGAGCGCCGTTCCACCTAAGGAAATCGACCGCGCCATTGAGCGCAGGAAACGGTTTGAAGCGAATCCGGCGAAGCATCGCCAATCAGAGGAGAGTACGGCATGATTAAGAAATCGGGAACCACGACCGACGCGGTTGAGATCATCCACCGCCGATACTTCGAGGGCAAACCGGAGCGGTTGAAGATTCTGGAGGAGGCGCGGGCGGACGACGAAATCGCCCGGAAGATTTTCGAACTGCGGACCAGGGCGGGTCTCACTCAGAGTCAGCTCGGCAAGCTGATTGGCACGACCGCGTCGGTGATNNATCGAGATTCGCTTCATCCCGATCCGGCGATCAGCGTAGCCGCCCGAGACAACCAGGAGCAGGCTGCTCTACCGCGCTCGCCAGCACCCGGAATTCTGTTATCTCATCGTGTCCGTATTCGTGCCGGTACAAGCGGGGCGAGGTCGTAATAATGGCGCGAGAGGCGGGGCTGCATCTTTCCCGAGTGGAAGACCGCATGGAGCCTTTCGCCGCGGCCCGGATGGCGTAGTGTCACCTCCATCGGGCAAGGACCATGCACAGCCAGCCAAAGCCGAGCAGGCGAGTGCCTATTAGGTTTGCGATACTACAGTACATTATGGTTAACCTGTCGCTTTCGGCCGCTAGTTTGCGGAAGCATGCTCGGCTGTCGAGAACGCGGATCAAGGCTTGGCTCAGAACAGCGGCAGCGATTGGATTAATCGTAGGGTCTGTTCATCATGCGAGTGCGGCTGAAATAACGGTGACGCAAGACCCGTTAAATGATTTTTCCCGCAAGATACTGATCCGCTCCGAAATCAAGAAAGGCGATTTTGACGCCTTCACCAAAGCGACCGACAGTGCTCTTAGTGCTTGCAATCGCCTTTGTGGTTCCTCTCCCAACTGCAAAGATCTCTGTAGAAGCAAGGTAAGTATTTGGGTGGATCTCGACTCTTCGGGCGGCGATGTTATGGAGGCCTTGCGTATCGGCCGGTTAATCCACCAAGACTTCATGTATACCAGAGTCCTGCCAGGGCGTCAGTGTGCGAGTGCCTGCGTCTTCATTTTGCAGGCGGGGGTAATCCGGGTTCCAGCGCTTGGCTCGCACGTGGCGGTTCATCGGCCCAAGTTCGACGCGGCCTACTTTGCGGACCTCACGCCAGATCAGGCCCGCACCACCTACAACAACATGGTTGGGGAATTGCGAAAGTACTTCATCAGCGAGATGAATGGCAGCGCTGAAGCGTTTAGGCTAATGGTGACAACGCCTTCGGATCAAGTACGTGTACTCACCTTCGCGGAACTAAGAGATCTGGGCCTAAACGGCGAAGATGCATCCTATGAAGAATATTCCGAAGCACTTAATATTAAGAAGTATGGGACAGTGCGATGGCCGTTGATAAAAGACTGCGTGGGGCCGTCCGGCGACCTCGCAGGATGCGAGAAGAAGGCCTACGAACTGTTTCCAAAGGATAAATAGCTTGTAACAGTCGAAAGAAGGCTACTGCAGCAGAGGCCTCACCGACTCACCTATGTTTCCGGCCCGGTACACGACAGGCTGACCGATTGCCGTGCCACCAAACACAAACCGATATAGCACCGCCATTTTGCTGGCGGTCCGAGTCTTCAGTTGCAGCTCACCTCTTCGTTAGGCAGGCGATTCGGTTCTTCAACTCGCTGCAAAGACTGAATATGGGCAATGCGGCATTGATCCAACTTCTTCAAATATTCTTCGCCCTGTTTTGATGAGAGGAACTCGGATTGTGCGATCCAACCGTTCGCGGGGCCCGGCCCCAAGATAGCTTTGGATACGATGCCCATCAAGAAGTTGAGGCGTTCCATTGTCAGCCATTCGCTCACTTCTCTGTTGTCTTGAGTACACCACCGATGGATTTCTCGCACCAAACAGTTCATCCTGACGACCTGTAGCGGATGTTCCGATGTGTAAACGTTGGATGGCGTTGCGGTGGCAGGCGGTCGGGTGAGGAAAAATGCGCCCACCGCCATGATGAAGAAGGACACGAGCACATTATCCTGAGTCGTCTTGGGCTCCAGTTCCAGCGTAAGCAACTCCAGCGATAACTTTCTGGCAGGCCCTTGAAAGATGGCGCGCAGAACGAGAAACGTGGCATAACCGTCGGCATCAATCTCCAGCGATTGGCCCTCTAAATTAGAATCCGTGCACGATGTATGGCCATGAACGTGGTGAGTATACTCATGCGCGACGATGAAGAAGAGTACCAGTCTAAAGAGGACCTCTCGACTGGCGTCGGGATCGATAGGCATCGGCAGTGCCGGTCGTAGTGCGTCCACTGCAACTCGGGTAAGTGCATCACAGACACACCACAACCGCTTGATGAGCGGCTCCGTCAGACCGATGAAAGAAAAGCCTTCGTGTCGGAAAGCGATAGCGTTTTCGACATCTGAGTCAATGTAATCGACGTAAAACGGTGGATGTTCTACGTGATGCCCAACATCGGTACTTGCCTCGCGGCGGGAGTCATTGAGCACATCTTGAATATCAACAAGGAACTGTTCCAAACCATTCGCGTCCCAATTAGC
>PLEX01000118.1 GCA_003136575.1 Bryobacterales bacterium
TTCAGACCACCTGAACTGTTACAGAAATCCTGGATTAACCTCAGGCATGACGGCCAGCCCGACTTCGTTTTCTTAGCCCATGACGCTCGCGTTGGCGGATACCTGTGCAAGGGCGGCGGCATCCTGGGTCCAACCGAAGGAGCCGCGACCGCGCTCTACCCCGACGGAAAACTGAAGACTTGCTGGCTTGTGGCAGATTCGCTCGTCGACGGCGTCCCATGCGAACACGCCAGTTTATGGACCGATGCGTTCGGCGGGAATTCGTCGACGGAATTTCACGAAAACGGCAAACTGAAATCCTGCCGCGTCGCGCGCGACTTTCCGATCGGCGGCCGATCATTCCGCCTGGGTGATCGGATTCAACTTGACGAGAACGGCGGGTTGGCCGGTGCCGCTGCCAAACCAAGGTAGCTGCATGTATGCCGAAGGCGTGGCATCTCGGGTATCGTTTAGATTGCGCCGCAGACTTTTCGTTCAGGGATTTGTACAGGGGGTGGGTTTCCGCCCATGGGTGCATCGGCTGGCGGTCGCGAACCGACTCTCAGGCTACGTGCTCAATTCCACTCTGGGCGTGACCATTGAAATCGAAGGCCCGGAAGACGCACAGCGGCGTTTCCTCACGGGCTTTCGCGACGAACCGCCTCCGCTGGTTGCGATTGACGAAGTGCGCGAGGAAATCCTCGAACCCGCCGGCTATGACGGTTTCGAGATCCGCGAAAGCGCACATTCCACTTCGTCGGAATTCGTGCTGGTGCCGCCCGACATTTCGACCTGCGAAGAATGCCTCGCCGACCTTCGCGATCCGGCGAATCGGCGTTTCGGCTACCCCTTCACCAACTGCACCCACTGCGGCCCGCGCTACAGCATTATCGAAGACATCCCGTATGACCGCCGCGCCACCACAATGTCCGAATTTCGCATGTGTTCGGCGTGCGAAACCGAATACCACGATCCCGCAAATCGCCGTTTTCACGCCCAGCCCAACGCCTGCCCGGAGTGCGGCCCATGGGTGGAACTTTGGGACCATGACCGGCTGCTGAACACGAGGGCTGACGCCGTTCACGAGACCCGGCGTCGCCTCGAAGCAGGCCAAATTGTCGCGATCAAAGGTCTCGGCGGATTCCACCTGGCCTGCCTGGCATCGAACGAAGAACCCATCTGCCGGCTCCGTGAACGCAAGCGCCGCTCGGAAAAACCATTTGCGGTAATGGCGCGCGATCTGAGCGTTGCCACGCAGTTATGCCACCTGAATGACGCGGAACGCGCATCCCTCACTTCCATTCGCAGCCCGATCGTCCTGCTGCGAAGGCGGGACGGCGCACCCGTCGCGGACGGTGTTGCGCCCGGCATCGGCTGGATCGGCGTGATGTTGCCTTACACGCCGCTGCATCATCTTCTCTTCGATGGTGCGCGCTTCGACACCCTGGTCATGACGTCCGGCAATCTCTCCGAGGAACCCATCGCCAGCCACAACGAGGAAGTCGCGCCCCGCCTCCACAAGCTTGCCGACTGCTTCCTGCTCCACAACCGAAGGATCGAGACGCGCGTGGACGATTCGGTCGTGCGCGTCTTTGAAGCGCAAGGGCCCCCGGGTGCTTCATCCGCGTCCGGACCCCATACTCGTACGCCCCAGCCAAACGGTATCGAGCGAACCCTTCGTCGCTCCCGCGGTTTCGCCCCGCAGCCGATCAACCTGGGCGCTCCGGTCCTGCAAGTCCTCGCCTGCGGAGGCGAGCTAAAAAGCGTTCTCTGCCTGACGAAAGACCACTATGCGGTCCTGAGCCAGCACATCGGCGACATGGAAAATCTGGAAACGCTCGAATCCTTCGAAGAAATCCTCGCCCACATGAAGCGCTTCTTCCGAATTACGCCCGTCGTCGTCGCGCACGATCTGCATCCCCAATATCTCTCGACGCGTTACGCCCTGTCGCAGACGGGCGTCGAAAAAATCGGCGTCCAGCATCACCATGCGCACATCGCCTCCTGCATGGCGGAGAACCGGCTCGAAGGCAAGGTCATTGGCGTTGCCTTCGATGGGACCGGCTACGGCACGGACGGAAAAATCTGGGGCGGCGAGTTCCTCGTCTGCGATTATGCGGATTTCGAGCGCCCCACACATCTCNNTGGAAGCGCACGGGCCGCGACGCGAGGCGCCAAACGATTCAGGAGCACCGATACCGGGCGGCGCGGCCAAATCGTGCGCGTGTTCGTTGGACGCGTTCCGGGTGGTCGAAACGATGCTTGCAAAAGGCGTCAACTCGGTGGAAACCTCTTCCTGCGGACGTTTGTTCGACGCCGTTGCGGCCATTGCCGGCGTTCGACTGGAAGCCAGCTATGAAGGCCAGGGAGCGATGGAAATCGAAGCCCTGGCCGTCCGCGCGGCGCTCGACCCAGGCGACATCTATCCCTTCGACACAATCGACATCGAACTCGATCTCCGCGAAACGATCCGGGCCATTGCCCGCGACCGCAACTCGCCCGAGTTGGTAGCGGGGCGTTTCCACAACACGCTCGCGCACGCGATCGCCAAAGTCTGCTCCAGTATCGCCGCCAGCGAGGGACTCCATCGCGTGTGCCTGTCCGGCGGCACCTTCCAGAACTTCCATCTGCTCGGTCTTGCCGTGGGATTACTGCGCAAAGCCGGTCTCGAAGTCTATCTTCACTCCCGCGTTCCGCCCAACGATGGGGGGCTCTCTCTTGGCCAGGCCGTCGTCGCGAATCGGCGTTTGATGTCATAGTGGGCGTGAGCCAGCCAGAAGTAATTAATACGAGGCAGTTCTGTCCCGAGACGGTGTTTTCAGAGCGAACTGCTTCCTGTTAGAATGCAGCCATGGGAGCTATGGAGTTCGACGCCGTCTACATGAAGGTGCCCGAGGGTTACATCGCCTTTGTCGAGCAGTTGCCCGGGGCCAATTCCCAGGGCGATACCCTGGATCAGGCGCGAAACAGTCTTCGGGAAGCGGTCGGCCTTGTTCCCGCTGCCAAACGCCAACTGAGCGAAGAGGCTATTTCCGAAACCGACGTCATTCGCGAAACTCTGATTCTTCCCGCCGCATGAGCGGATCGATTTGATTCGACACCTTGAGCGTCATGATTGCGAATTCCTTCGGGAGGGCAACTCACACACGGTATACGTGAATCGGATCACGGGGCGTACGTCGACGGTTCCGCGCCACAGGGAAGTAAATGAGTTTCTTTCGCGTAAGATCTGCAGCGATCTTCTGATTTCCCGGCAACAGAGGTGAGAGCGAAGCTCCGCAACGGTACCGCGCGTGGAACAGCTGACCGCATGATGTGCGCACGAGCGCGGTGAGAATTGGCTAAAATCGGGTATGTTTCCGATCCGGCCATGGTTGCCGTTGCTCACTCTGGCTCTACTCGCCGGGCCTGCCGCCTTCCCCCAATCCGATTCCCCTCCACCCGCCTTCGAGGTCGCCGCAATCAGGCCAACCAAGGACGCGGGCGACGGTTCCGGCGTCATCCAGCCCTCACACGGCTTGTTGACCGCCAGGAACGTGAGCGTTGCTTTCTGTATTCAGGCTGCATGGAACCTGAAGGGGTATCAGGTGATCGTACCTCCAATACTAAAGTCGGCGGCGGAACAGCACTACGATATCGACGCCAAAGCGGAAAGCGCCGTGCCAAACGGCCAGCTCATGCTGATGCTGCGCACCCTGCTGACCGACCGTTTCCACCTGTCCTTCCACTTTGAGAAGCGCGACTTGCCGGTGTTTGCGCTGGTTGTCGATAAGAACTGGCCGAAGGGAATGAAGGAACCGGCATCGGCGGCGGCATCGGAAATGACTCTCGATTCCACGGACTCGCAGGGCTGGAAACACTGGTCCTTCCACAATTCAACGCCGGGCGCGCTGGCGGGTCTGATTTCGGCGCCGGGACTGGACCGGCCGGTCGTCGACATAACCGGCGTGAAAGACACCTTCGATTTCAAGTTCGTCGAGCCGCCGTGGAACCGGGCGGACGGGCCGTTAGCCGATCATGTCGTGGCCGATGTTTTTCCCGAAGTGCAGCGCCAAATGGGGCTGAGGGTGCAGGCCCAGACTGCGCCGATAGACGTGCTCGTCGTCGACCGGCTGGACAAGGCCCCTGCGGAAAACTGAGTTCCGCTTACTTCGCTGCCGTAGCCGGGTAACCGGGCGCCTTCGCCGTCGTGTCCGCAACCTCGAAGTGGCTGAGCGATTGCGAGTACTGCGAAATCCCCCGATACAACGACTCGGCCACCTTCTGCCTGTATTCCGGTTTGTTCAGATTGCCTTCGTCCCGCGTATTGCTCAGGAAGCCAATCTCGGCCAGAACCGACGGCATACGCGCGCCGATCAAAACCACGAAGGGCGCCTTCTTAACGCCGCGATCGCGAGCCGCCGCGTTGGCCTTCGCCGCCTGCGTAAAAATCGACGACTGAATATCCGCCGCGAAGCTCTGCGATTCGGCGATCTTGTCGTTCAGCGCGATCGACTGCACCAGATCCCTCAATTCCCCGACCGATTTATCCGATCCCGCGTTCTCCCGTGCCGCTACCGCTATCGCGCCAGGCGAGCTGTTCAAATTCAGCAGAAAAGTCTCGGTTCCCGCAACTGCTGGCGCGGGCGAAGAGTTGGCGTGGATCGAAAGAAACAGGTCCGCCTTATGCTCGTTGGCGATCGCGGTGCGCTCGGTAAGCGGCACAAAGGTGTCGTCCGAGCGCGTCAGCACGACCTCCGCGCCCAGTCGCGTCTGCACCAGCGTAGCGAGGCGAAGCGCTACATCGAGCACGACATCCTTTTCCCGCAATCCGTTCGGGCCGATAGTGCCGTCGTCGTGTCCGCCATGGCCGGCGTCGATGACGATGCGGTTGATCTTCAGGCCAAGCGCGCGGGTAAGAGACAGCGACGCGTCCGTCGAAGCGCGCGCCGTAGTAGCCGGCGTCACCGGCCGTATCCCAGGCAGGACCCGTGTGGTTGTATTTACGAATGAGTTGCCCGAAACCTGGTTCGCCGCGGCCAGCCTGCGCGGCAATGTGACGTTCGCCAGCGACGTCCAGGTATCGGGTATCTTCCAGGGACTCAAGGCAGCCAGTTCGATGGTTGGCGCTTCCGTCGGCACGCGAATCGCCGGCGGTACATGACGCGGCATCGTTGGCGGGGTAAAAGCCCGATTCCGGCTCCCTCCCGCGCTCGGCTTCGCCGCCTGCCGCGCGGGCGGCTGTTCAGTCGGGCGAACGGTCCAAGATGTCGCCGCCGAAGGTGTCGCCACCCTGGAGATCTGTGGCCTCACACCGATCGGAGTCAATTCGATCACAAGCCGGTCCGGCGTATCCAGCCTCGATACTTTGAAATCGACGGACTGAGAATTGCCATTCAGGTCGAATACAATCCGCGTTACCCCAGGCGCCGTCTCAGCAATTCGAACTCGCTTGACGAGATGGTCGTCGATCTGCCGCGACGCCACACGCCTGTGGTCGATCCAGGGCCGCGAGCGCAGAATATCGATGAAAAGCCGGTCCGGATTCGGCGCGCGATCTGTTCGATATTCAGCGGGACCGCTGGTTTCGATGATGATCCGTGTGGAATCGGGATGCGACCACGACCGCAACCCCGTTACCTGAATTATGCCGGAATTCGGCGCGGCAATCACGGGGAGGAGTAAGAAAACGGCTGCCGCCCAGTGAGTTTGCCGAATCATAATTCTCAGGGAGTTCTGAAATACACCAGGCCGTCCGCGCCGATGCTGGCTTCTATGTGACGCGGGGCATCGTCCGGAAGTTGCGCGCCAACACCGGCCACCCGGCCCGCCGCCTCCGCGACGAGATTCGTCCTGCTCTGCCGCTCGGCCGTCAGATGTTTCGCCACAGTCCGCACGTAACCCAGAGTTTCGGCAAATGGAGGAACGCCGTTGTACTTGTCCACCGCCGCCTCGCCGGCGTTATATGCGGCGATTGTTTTCGTGTAATCGTTGTGATAGTAATCGAGCAGAAAGCGGAGATAACGGACTCCGCCCTGAATGTTGTCCGCGGGGTCGAAAACGTTGCCGACGCCAAATCGCCGGGCAGTCGAGGGAATTAACTGCATCACGCCCTCGGCTCCCTTCGGCGAGACGGCGCTCGGGTTGTAGTTGCTTTCCGCCCGAATCACCGAGTGCACGAGCGGTGCCTCAACGCCCTCCTGGCTCGCTATCCGATCTACCATTTCCGCCATTTCAGCGGGCGCGACCTTAGGCGCAGGCGGCGCGACTACCGCCCGAATCAAACGTCCCGATTTCGCGTCGGCGCGAAAGACTGTCCTCACAGTCGCTCCAGCCTTTGCAGGAGCGGATTGGGCAAGCACCGGCATAACCAGTAACATTATAGAACAAAAAGCGAATAAAATGTCTCGAAATGCGACGGGACGTGCCACGAAATTTGATGCTAACATATTGATTACTTTGGAGCTATCCGCGCTAAGTCGGGTTGCATGGGTGCTGGTCGGTGGTCGCAGCAGCCGCATGGGCGTCGACAAGGCACGCGCCGAATCGGACGGTCGCGCGCTCGCGTTGCGAGTTGCCGACGCGGTGGCTAAAGTCTGCGATTCCGTCAAGCTGGTGGGCGATCCGGCAACATATTCGGATTTGGGTCTGCCCGTTATCGGGGACCGGTTTTCCGGCCAGGGGCCACTGGCCGGCATCGAGGCTGCTCTCGCTGCCACTGGCTGCGACAATAACCTGATTGTTGCCTGTGATATGCCAGCCATAAGCCAGATTTTACTTGAAGCTATTTTCGCCGCTGCCGAGACCGGCGACTGCGCTCTGCCACGCCATGATGATGGGCGCCTGGAACCGCTCTGCGCGGTATACCGGCGGAGTTGCCATCCCGTGATCCTGGCCGCTCTCGAAGCCGGCATTCGCAAGGTCACCGATGCGCTCCAATGGAAAGGCCCTTCGCCTGCGTCGAAGCCACTGGAGCTACGATATGTACGAGTACCCGATCCCGCGTCGCTTGCCAACCTGAACACTCCGGAAGACTGGCGAAAATATCACCATGGCTGAAGAATACCCGCACTACATCGAGTTCCGGCATGTTTATAAGACGTTCGACAAGCCGGTTTTAGTCGATTCTAATTTTCATGTGGATGCCGGGCAGACGGTGGCGATCATTGGCCGGTCGGGCGTGGGCAAGTCGGTGACCCTCGCCCACATCATGGGCTTCCTGCGGCCGGACCAGGGCCGGGTGATCGTGGCGCATGAGGATATTACCAATTTCACCGAGACCGAAATGAACCGAATCCGGCGCAAAGTGACCATGGTCTTTCAATCGGGTGCGCTGTTCGATTCGCTTACCGTCAGCGAAAACATTCTCTTCTCGCTCGAGCAGCGCCAGGATTACAACGAGCAGAATAAGGAAGACGTTGTCGAAGGCCTGCTCAAGATGGTTGACATCTGGGACGCGCGCGATGTGTACCCGACGGATCTTTCCACCGGCTACCGCCGGGCTGTGGCGATCGCGCGAGCGCTTGCCGCGCAGCCGCAATGCGTTCTCTATGATGAGCCGACCACCATGGTTGACCCGATCATGAGCGATCACCTGACGTTGCTGATGCTGCGTCTGAAGAAGCAACTCAGACTCACCAGCGTGGTGGTGACCCACGATCTCGATCTGCTGCATCGCGTGGCGGATACAGTCGTGTTCCTCAGCAAGGGACGAGTCGCGTTCTTCGGGCCGCCTGCGGAGCTCTATCGCTCGGAAGATCCCGATATTCAGGAGTTCCTGGAACTGGACAAAGTGATTCGAGGCAGTCTGTCTGGCGATAGCCCTTTCCGGACTGGCCTCGGCGTAGTAGCGGGAGAAGGTTGAACGCCGATCCAAATGGACTCTTCTTCGGGAAATATCGGGAAGTACCTGGGAGTTGCGCTGATCCTTCCCATCTCCAGCGGAGTCGGCTACGCCTTGGGCTATGGACTGGACGCGCTTTTCCATACGACCTGGCTGCGCTGGGTGTTTGTGGTGTGCGGGACGATCGCCGGCTTTATCGATCTGGTCCGGGAACTCGATAAGGATACGAAATGACCGCCGCCGATTACGAACGCGCATTGGCCCGTCTGCCCAACTGGATGGCGGCTCTGGGATTGATCGGAACCATCGCGGCTTTTCGCCAGGCGGGGGCTTCAGGCGGAGCCGGCTTCCTGCTCGGCGTGATCGCGGCCTGGCTGAACCTCAGGCTCATCGAACGCGGTGTAGACCGGATCATCCGCATAGCCACCGCTGCGCCGGGCAAATTGAAGGCCGGAAGCGGCGTCCGGATGTTCGTGCAGTTCGCGATTTTCGCGGCAATTGCCTTTGTTATACTCAGATTTACCGGTTTCAATCTGATGGCGGCGCTACTGGGGTTCTTGGTATGTCCGGCCGCCGCGCTGGTCGAAATCGTCTACGAATTATTTACCTATGGTCACTCGTGAAGCCTGGCTGACGAAGCTGTTCAACACCTATCTGGCTGGTCCGGGAAACGCCCTGCTGGCGCTGTTCCATCAAACGGCGGATAACCCGAAGGAACCATGGGCCGACTTCATCGTCATGCAGATTCTGGTGGCGCTGTTGATTGTGGCGCTGCTCCTCATGCTGCGCAGCCGCTTGTCCGTTGCCAAACCCGGCGCGCTTCAGCATGTTTTCGAAGTTATCCACCAATTCATCAACGATCAGGCGCACGATCAGATCGGCCACGACAGCCACAAGCACACGCTTATCTTTTCCACCCTGTTCATCTTCATTCTGGCCGCGAATCTGATCGGCATTATTCCGGGCTTCGTGAGTCCGACGCAATCCGCCTATGTGACGGCCGGCTGCGCGCTGCTGGCATTTCTCTACTACAACATTTCCGGCCTGCGGAAAAACGGCGTTTGGAAGTATACGAAGCATTTTCTGGGACCCGTGTGGTGGCTGGCCTGGCTGATGCTGCCCATCGAAATTGTGAGTCATCTGGCGCGGCCGCTGTCGCTGACCATTCGTCTGTTCGCAAACATGTACGCGGGTGAAAAAGTCACCATCGCGTTTCTCGGCCTCACTTATCTGGTGATCCCCACGGTGTTCATGGGGTTGCACGTGTTTGTGGCGCTGCTGCAGGCTTACATTTTTGTGCTGCTGACAATGATCTACGTCGGCGGCGCGGTCGCCGAGGAGCACTAAGACATCCAGTGCGCCCGCCATGGCGCCGCAATCAGCTTTTGGCCCGCAACCCGGGCCGAAGAAACGTTGACCGCGTGAGGCCTCCCGCCCCCAGGTGAGGAACGCAACCACCTCCGGCCAGCGAAACTCAAACTGCAAGGAGCAATACAAATGAAGAATAAGATCACGTTTCTTTCTCTCGCGATGATGTTGTCGGCGATTCCGATGTTCGCCGCCGATAGTTCGCCCGCCGCTACGGGCGGGACCAGCTGGATCGGTCCGTTCGCCGCAATCGGCATGGCGATCGCGTCCGGACTCTGCGCACTTGGCCAGGGCAAGGCCGTGGCCGGCGCGGCGGAAGGCATCGCCCGCAATCCCGGCGCCACCGACGCCATTCGGTTCGCGCTGATTCTTGGTCTGGCGCTGATCGAATCGCTGGCGTTGTACACGCTGGTCATCATTCTGCTGTTCAAGTAGTAACGTATTTCAAGATATTCTGGCAGCCAACTGTGCGCCGGCGGGGCAATTAAAAACCCCTGTCGGCGCACAGTTTGCGTTTCGGACCGCTGCTCAAAAGCCATTCTGCGAGACATCAGCGGCGACTAGCTTCGCCCCATAATTTAAAGGGTGGCGATTACCGACTTGTTCCACGACGGATTTCCGTCGTTGTTCCAATAGAAGAGGAGCTGATTGTGCGGGCCTCTGACGGCGATGATAGTGCTCTCGTTCTTGACGCGGCCAAGTACCGGAGCCGAGTAGGTGGTATGCGCGCCGGCAATGGTCGACGGGATCCAGCTAAAGTCACCATCGTTGTTCCAAAAAAAGACAAGGCTGTTTTCGGGACCCATGGCCGCGATGACTGTGCTGTTATGGTCGGTGCGGCCCATCGACGGAGGCGAATATATGCTCCCTGGCCCTGCAATCACCGAAGGATTCCATACCGGACTGTCCGCTTCCCAGCCATAGGCCCAGTAGTAGTCGAGGCTGTCGTAAAGTCCCCGAACGGCAACCAGGACCCAACTGTTGCTGGAGTTGTACTGAACCGCCGGCATCCCGTACGCAGGCCCCAATTGGGATACGTAATCCCCGAGACCGTAGCCTTCGGTTTGGTCGGCGTAACCCGAGGCGAAGTTAAGGAAGTTGTCCGGGCCGACGAATGCGGCGCCGATGACATACGCCCCGTTGCTGTAATCGCCAGGTCCTTCCGGAGGAATATATTCTCCGACGAGTGTCGGGACCGAGAAAGCCTTAAGGGGAGCATCCGTCGTCTCGTTCTCCAACGGTTCAAACTCGAACCACACCGGATCGCCGTCGTAATTGTAGTACGCGGAAAGGCGGTTGCCTGGACCCTGGGCGAGGACAATCGTACTGCCAGAGTTCGTGCGCCAGATTGAGGGGGCGCCGTAGGTGGTTCGCGGTCCGGCAATAACCGACCCATGCCATGCCGGATCACCGTCGTTGTTCCAGTAGAAATTGAGGCTGTGGTCGGGACCCATCGCGGCGATAACAGTGCTCTCGCTGTCCCCCGTCCGCGACATCGCGGGGGCTGCGAATGTAGTGCCTGCGCCCGCAATAACCGATGGGTTCCACGTTGAGTCGCCATCGTTGTTCCAGAAGAACATGAGGCTGTTGTCAGGGCCGTGCAACGCAACCATGGTGGTGTAGTGGTCGGTGCGGACGAGGGCCGGCGCGCCCAGGGGCATGACAATCTCCTTGCGATTCGGTTTTACTATATCATCGAGCCATCCTGGTGCGCCGCCAGTTCGGGATTCCGGAGCTCGGGAATTCCGCCGTAAGACCATGGGCTGTTCTGGAATTGGCGGATGATGCGACCATTGCCCGGTTTGATGGCCGGACAAGCCGGTTTGGATATGGAGGATTCGCACTTGGCCAACCCGGGTTCGCAGGAATCCGATTTGCCACGGCGCGCGGAAACTTCGACTACGGCTGGATTCAATTGGAAGTGAACGGCTCCGGCGGTATTCCGGATTCCTGAACCGCCATCGATTGGGCTTATAACGAAACTCCGGGCGAGCCAATTACCGCGGGCCAAGGCATTGGCCAGCCTCCGAACCGGACCCCCGAGCCAGCCAGCCGATCTCTCGCGCTGCTGGCCGCTGGCGGCATCGGCGTGCTGGCTTGGCGGAAGCGCCGCGCACAGCGTGCCGCCAACCCTGATTGACACGCGATGAAACCCGCCGCAATGGCAACGGAACCTTCACGGAGGTTCCCGATGCCGGCGGAGCGGCCGACAACCCGCCCGGCACTCCTCCCGCATGGCACACCAGCGCCGCCTTCATCGATTACGACCGCGACGGACGCCTCGACTTATTCGTCTGCCGTTACCTCTCGTGGACCTTTGAAGGCCACCACCAGTGCCGGAGCAAAGCCGGCAATCCGGACTATTGCGGGCCGCAGACGTACACGGCGGACCGTTCGCGCCTCTACCACAACCTCGGCAATGGCCGGTTCGCCGATGTCTCCGTGGCTTCCGGCATTGCCTCCAAAGCCGGTCCTGCGCTGGGCGTTTCCGCAGCCGACCTCAACGGAGACGGCTGGCCCGATCTCTTCGTGGCCAACGACGGCGCTCCCAACCACGTCTGGATCAACCAGAAAAACGGAACCTTTAAAGAGGAAGGGATGCTGCGCGGCGCAGCCGTGAACGCCGATGGCGCGCCCGAAGCCAATATGGGCGTCATTGCCGCCGATTTCTCCAACCACGGGCTGTTCGATCTGTTCGTCACGCACCTCAGGAACGAGCACTCCACGCTGTGGCGCAATCTCGGCAACGGCCAGTTTGACGACGCCACGCAGGCCTCCGGCCTCGACGCGCCCACCCGCCCCTTCACCGGTTTCGGCGCGGTGCCGGTCGATTACGATAACGATGGCTGGCTGGATATCTTCGCCGCCAACGGCGAGGTTCGCGTGATCGACGAGCAGGCCCGCCAGGGACTCGCCCTGCCTCTGCGCCAGCGCGCCATGCTGCTGCGTAACATGGGCGGTGATCGGCCTCGTTTTCAGGACGTCCCGGGAGGCGACTATCTTCGCGTGGAAGACGTCGGCCGCGGCGTGGCCATGGGCGATCTGAATAACGATGGCGGCGTCGATCTGGTGGTCGCCAACAACAACGGCCCCGTGCGGCTGCTGCTCAACCAGACTCCGGACCGCGGCCACTGGCTCGGCCTGCGGCTCACCGAAGGGCCGCCCGGCCACCGCCGCGACTCGCTGGGCGCAACCGCCACTTTGCATCGCACCGGCAGGCCGTCTTTGTTCCGCCGCTGCGCCACCGACGGCAGCTACCTGTCTTCGAGCGATCCGCGAATCGTGTTCGGGCTGGGCGATTCCACCAGTTACGACTGGATTGCCGTGCAATGGCCGGACGGGTCGCGCGAAAAGTTCACGGGCGTCGCGGCCGGACGATACACTGAATTGGCCAAGGGTACCGGCAGCCGCATATGAACAGCCTGAAGAATGCCATCGGCGCGCTCCTCCGCTCCCGCATCGTGGGCTTTGCCCTCGTGATGGTGGCGACCTTCGCGATCCTGACTGTTGGGATTCAGCTATGGCCGTCCGTGTCTATGTCTATAGCGAGGCGGCTCACGCATACCGAGCCGCTGATTACCCCGAAAACGGACACGCTGGAACCGGGCGTGCGTGAACACATGGCGGCGGTGCGGCAGCGGACCGATACCATTGTCCGCGACATGACCGTCCAGGACCGGCTGAAGGGCCTCGCGTACGGCGAACTCGGAAAGGTTTATCTGGCCTACGATTTTCCGGAAGCTGCCGTGCCATGTCTTCGCAATGCGGCGAAGCTCGACCCGACCGAGTTCCGCTGGCCGTATCTGCTGGCCGAAGCGCTCGAAAGGGCCAGCAAGACCGAAGAATCGCTGCGGCCCATGGCGGTCGCGGTTAAGCTGATGGAAAAGGATGTGACCGCGAATGCGGTGGACCATCTGGCCGCGCTCTGTTTCCTCGGTCAGGCGGCGATGCGGCTGAACAAGCCTGCGGAGGCCAACCAGACGTTTCAGGCCGTGCTGAAGCTGGCGCCGGGCAACCTCTTCGCGCTGTTGAAATCCGGGCAGCTGGCGTCGCAGTCCGGCGATGGCACTGCCGCCCTCGGTTTTCTCGAGCGCGCGCTGAAGCAGGCGCCGAACCAGTTGGTGATTCGCCAGTTGCTGGCCAACGAATATCGCCGCCAGGGGAACACCGCGAAGGCCGCCGAGTTCGCGGTTAGTCTGCCGTCCGGGTCGCGCGGGCTGCCCTCCGTGGAGTTCCCTGATCCTCTGGCGCAGCAGATCGAAACCCTGAATCTGAGCGGCACGCGGCAGAACCGCCTGGGCTTGCGCCAGGCCAAATTGGGTCGCGATGGAGACGCGCTCCCGTATTTCGTTCGTGCGGTGGCGGCCGATCCGAAGTCGGTAAACTTTCTGTTGAACCTGGGAACTACCTTGCTTGCGCTCGGCAGGGTGGAAGACGCGCAAAAGCGTCTCGAAGAAGCCCGGCGCATGGACCCCGCTTCCGGCAACGTCCGATCCGCCCTGTGCCTCGCCTGGGCGGCGCGTCCGGCCACCAGCCAGAAGGCGATCGATGAGGTTATGGCTTGGCGGAAGGAACAGCCCGACAGCATCGATGCGCTCTCAACCCAGGCCCAGGTTTCCATGCGCCTCGAACGTTATGGCGACGCGCTAAACGCCTATCGGGAAGCGGCCCGGATAGCGCCATCCGAAGCGTGGCCGCTGCAGGGCACCGCTCGCGCACTCAGTGCCCTCGGCCGTTACCCGGCCGCGCTCGCGGAATACGAGGAACTGCAGAAGGTCAACCCGGACGACGCCGACAATGCGACGGAGTTGGCGCGTTTCCTCGCAACATGCCCGGACGCGAAGGTCCGCAACGGCGCGCGCTCGGTTGCGCTCGCCCAGCCGCTGCTGGCATCGGACTATTCTGTGGTGCGGGCCGAGACGGTGGCACTGGGGCTGGCACAGACTGGCCGCCTCGACCAGGCCATGGATCTTCAGAAGAAGGCAGTTGAGTACTGCCGCGACCAGCCCGCGGTCGCGGCGTGCATGCGCACGGTCGCGGTGCTTCGCTCGCTCGAAGCTCGCCAGCCGTGGCTGGAGAAGCTGCCGTTCCAAAGGGAGAAACCATGACACCGCGGCCCCAACCGCGCCTCGCGCCCTCGCCAGCCTTCCCGATATCGCCGCAGCTAGCCACAGGAGAATAACCATGCCGCGCCAAAGAGTTCTGCTCATCGGCTGGGACGCCGCCGACTGGAAAGTGATCAACCCGCTCATGGAAGCCGGCAAGATGCCGAACGTCCAGCGGCTTGTCGAAAACGGCTCCATGGCGCAGATCGCCACGCTGCACCCGCCCCTCTCGCCCATGCTCTGGACCTCCATCGCCACCGGCAAACGACCCTTCAAGCACGGCATCCTCGGCTTCAGCGAACCCACCCAGGACGGGCGCGGCGTACAGCCGATCACCAATCTTTCGCGCAAGTCCAAAGCGGTCTGGAACATCCTGCAGCAGAACGGCCTGCGCAGCATAGTAATCGGCTGGTGGCCGAGCCATCCCGCCGAGCCGATCAGCGGCGTTATGGTATCGGACCACTACCATCGGGCGTTCGGGCCGCTCGATAAAGGCTGGCCGTTGCGGCGCGGCGCGGTGCATCCCGCCGCGCTCGAAGAGACGCTCGCCGAGTTGCGCATGCACCCGCAGGAACTCGCCCCGGAGATGATGAAAGCCTTCATCCCGCACGCGGAGACGATCGATCAAACCAAAGACGGGCGTCTGCTGGGCATGTGCAAGACACTGTGCGAGTGCGTCAGCATCCATTCGGCGGCCACGTGGCTGATCGACAACCAGCCCTGGGATTTTTTCGCCGTCTATTACGACGCCATCGACCACTTCTGCCACGGCTTCATGAAGTACCANNATCCTCATGTCGGACCACGGCTTCCATCCCGACCATCTGCGCCCCAGAGCGATTCCTGACATCCCCGCCGGGCCTGCGATTGAGCACCGCGATTTCGGCATACTGGTTATGTCGGGCGACGGCATTCGCAAAGACGAACTGATTCACGGAGCGAGCGTTCTCGACATCACCCCGACTCTGCTGGCCATGTACGGGTTGCCCGTCGGTAAGGATATGGACGGCAAGGTTCTCACGGCGGCGTTTGAAGGGCCGGAGGAAGTGGAGAGCATCCCGAGTTGGGACGACGTTCCCGGCGACGATGGCCGGCACCCGCCCGATACGCGCCTCGACCCGGTAGCGGCAAAGGAAGCGCTGGATCAACTGGTCGCGCTGGGATATATCGATCGCCCCGACGAAAACGCCGAAGTCGCCGTCGCGAAAACCATTCAGGAACTCCGGTACAACCAGTGCGAAGCACTGCAGGATGCTGCGCTGCACGCCGAAGCCCTCGAAATCGCCCGCGACTTGCACAAGAACGATCCGGACGAGCAGCGGTTCGCCGTGAAGCGCTTCGTGTCCTGCCAGGCGCTCGACTACGTCGACGAGATGCGAACGGTCGTCGAGGATCTGGACGGACGCCGGCGGGCGCTATTTCAGGAAGCCGTCGGGAAGGTGGACGCGTTTCGCAAGCTCGCCACCGAGCGTTTCGACGAGCGCGCGGCGGTCGAGGGGAAAACCGTTACACAAGAAGATATCGACGCCGCGGTTCGCATCGAGTTTTTCGGCGATCCGCAGGTGGGGCCGCCAGTCCCGCCAGAAGAGAAGCCCGCGCCTCTGTTCAACGCCGAGGAGAAGGCGGATCTGGCGAAGTGGCGCAATCTGGCCAGATTCCAGCCGCCGGTTGTCGACTATCTGAAGGCGCAGGTTCTGACGGCCGACCGCCAGTGGTTTGCGGCGCTCGAATGCCTCGGCCGCGTCCGCCAGGCTCACCTCGCCAGGCCTGCTCTGTTTCTGCAATCGGCCGAGTTGTACGGCCGGCTGAATCGCTGGGAAGACGCGGCGGAGACTTACACGAAGGCGCTGGAACTCGATCCCGACAACCCTCACGCGCACCTCGGGATGTGCCGCGTGTATCTGCGTCGGCGAGACTACTCTTCCGCCGCTCAATCCGCGCTCGACTGTCTGCAGCGCCTGTATCAGTTTCCGATGGCGCATTTCCTGCTGGGAGTGGCGCTTGCGGGCGCGCGCGATTACAAACGGTCGGCGGAAGCTCTGCGGGTCGCGGTCCGGCTGAACCCGAACTTTCCACAGGCGCACATCCGCCTCGCATGGTTGTTGAAGCATAAGTTGAAGGACCCGGCCGGCGCGGAAACGCACCTCCAGTTGTACCGCGAGACGCGGTTGCGGAGGATTCGTGCTTCGCGCCGCCAGTCGGACGGCGCCGATTCGGTGTCCCAGGTAACGGCCCCCGTGTCGCCGGCGGACACCGCCACGCCCGTGCCCGATCCCGCCTCCCAGGCCAACGGTGTCCCTCGCACCGCGCTGCCGCCGGTTGGCAACGGCATCGTGGTGGTCTGCGGTCTTCCCCGTTCCGGGACTTCGATGATCATGCAGATGCTGGCTGCGGGAGGAATGCCGATCCTGACCGACTCGGCGAGGGAGCCGGACGAAGATAACCCTCTTGGTTATTTTGAATTTGAACCTGTTAAACAAGCTCGGGGATACCAGGAGTGGATCGGACAGGCTGCGGGCAAAGCCATCAAAGTAGTCGCGCCGCTGATATCCTTTCTTCCGGCCCGCCCGGGCTACCGGGTGATTCTCATTGAGCGCGATCTGGATGAGGTTCTGGCATCGCAATCGCGCATGATCGCGCGTCGCGGCGAAAAGGTGGATGAAACTCCCGAACGCAGCGAACGTCTGCTCCGCGAGTACGCCCGCCTGATGGAAAGGGTGAAGACTTTTCTGACCGGCCAGCCGGGCATCGAATGCCTCATTCTCCGGCATTCCACCGTAATTCGGGATCCCGCCGCCGCCGCGCACTCCATCGATTATTTCTGCGGGGCTGGGCTGAACGAATTGGAAATGGCCGCGTGTGTGAGGCCGGAGTTGCATCGCCAGCGGCACATCGGCCGTGACGCGCTCAAAGCGAACTGAGGAACAAACGCAAGGTCAGGTCGTTCGCTCCCGGGCACTCGACACGGGCGGGTTGAACTTCACGCGCTATATGGCGTTGAACCTTCCCTTCGTGTCATCCCATGAGCGCAGCCACCTCCGGTTCCCCATACACGCAAATCTGCACCGCATCGCCCGGGTGGGCGAATTCGTCGTGATCCCGTGCGATTCCTTCAAAGCGGGCTGTGACTCGCGGCCAGGCAATTCAGGAACACCCGCAAAGCCGCGTGGCGCTGCCGGTGCGCGTGTTCCTCAAAAGCGCAAGAGCCGCCGGCGTGTTCCTCAGGAGAAGTCCCTCAACGATCGCAGGCTGATCGCCATGCACGGGAACGTCTGACAGCGCTCGGCCTCGTACCCGCCGGTTTTACCCGCCCACCAGTATCACGCCGGCCAGCACAATCAGCGCTCCCGCCGCTCTTCGCGTCCCGATGCGCTCATGCAACACAAACCCGGCCAGCAACGTTTCGAGCACGTAACTCGCCGCCGACGCCGGCACCGCGAAGCTCAGCGGCTCCCGCTGCACCAGCGCCATGAACGCGAAAAACGATACCGCGTTGCCCGCGACCCCCAGGATCAGCAGCCGCCTCCGCGCAATCGTATGCAGCAATCGCGCAAAACCTCCCGCGCCGACCGACTGCTCGCCGGCCCGCTTCATTTCGTGGCTCTGCAGCAAATCGCTCGCGACGGTTGCGACGACGATCGCCGCGACCAGAATCCACTTCAAGCGGAATCACCCGAACGGGCATCCGGCGCAGCACCCAAACGAGTGGTGTTACGCGAAGTAGTACCGACCAGCAACGCCCCCGCGAAAATCAGCACCGTCCCGAGCCATCTTTGATTCGTCACGGTCTCGTGCAGAAACACCTTCCCCAGAAAGACCGAAATCACGTAACCGATCGCCGTCACCGGCAAAACAAAACTGAGATCGGCCAGGCTCAGCAGCGTCATCCGCGTCAGCAGCGCGAGGATAAGGGCGAAAATCCCCATGGCAACAAACGGATTCAGCATCGCGCGCACGTATAGCGTCGGGTCCATCGACATCTTCTCCGGGACGTGCTTCATCCCCCAGGCCATCGACGAGTTTCCACCCGCCTTCAGCGCCAGGAACAGCACCAGAACCGCGTAGACTTTGGCTGCGGACGATTTGTGCGCAGCCGGCCTGGAAACCAATGAGCCGCGCTTCGTCATTCGCCCGCCCGCCGCAGCAGTTTTTCAGCTTCCTGTCGGGGAGGATCGTCCGGAGTCAGGCTGGCTTGCAGATAGTCGCGCAGCAGCTTTCGCGCCTGGTCGGGATGCCTGTGGTTTTCAATAGCGGTCCGCGCCTCGGCAAACGCAATCCCCGGCTTGTTGGGCCCAAGCGCCCTCGCCCGATCGAACAAGCTGTCGCTCTCTTCGAGCCGCCCGCGTTTCGCCAAAAACCGGGCCAGATCGACCACGCGGCCGGATTCCTGCGGCGCCAATTCCATCGCGCGGCGCAAATGCGCCTCCGCGCCGGCGTAGTCGTTCCGTTTTTCCGCCAGTTGGGCTTCTTCGAATTCGTACTCGGGAGGGCGCTCGTTGGCGATGCTCTTCGCGGCGGCTTCGGCTTTGTCTGTTCCGCCACCCATAATGCCCGGCGCGTTCAGATAGAAATCGAAGAGGTCGTTTTTCGCCTCGCGGTTATGCGGGTCCATGGCGACGGCTTTTTCGAAACACTGCCTGGTTCGGCCCGCATAGACCACCGCCATCAGCGAACTGGTCTCTGCGCGCCGTCCCCATGTGCGACCGAGCCAGAGTTCCGCCTCCGAACTGTTCGGAGAGCTCGCCAGCGCCTTCTCGAATAGTTCCGTGGCCTTCTTATAATCGCCCAGCATGAAATAGTTTTTTCCGCTCAGAAGATAGTTGGAGGCGTCGGGCGAATGGTCCTGCGCCAGAATCTGAAGGGAGTCTTTGTACTCGGTGCGCTGGTACAGCTCGGCGGCTCTGTTTACCAAATCCGGAGAAGCCGCAGCCAGGGCTACGAGCACCAGAATACCGGCCAATATGCGCATGAATCAGAGGACGATCCGCCAGTGGGATCTGATTTCAGTGTAGTGCAGCGAGGCTGTCCGAGTCGCCTGAAGGGCCGTCAGATCACGTGCAGCGCGGGTTCATGCGTGCAAAGCGGATCGGTCGCCAGCGCGTCGCCGGTGGCCTCAAACGCCCGCGAGCGCGATCCCCCGCAGAGCATGTGGTATTGGCACACGCCGCAACGCCCTTCGAACTGGTTGGGATCGTGCAGCGAACCGAAGGTGGGCGAATTACGATAAATGTCGACCAGGCTGTCCTGGCGGATGTTGCCGGTGACCAGCGGCAGGAAACCGGCCGGACAGATTTCGCCGGTGTGCGAAACGAAGACGATCCCGTGGCCATCGCGAATCCCGAAGCTCCGGTAGGGGCCGCTTTTTTTGATCTCCTCGGCGTTCATGCCTTCCGCGCGCATCTGCTCCAGAGCGACGCGCCTGTAGGAAGGCGCTTCGGTTGTCGCGACAATAAAGGGCGCAATTCTCGACGTTCGATATATCCAGCTCATGAGCGTTTCCGCTTCTTCGGGAGCGAGAGGTTGCAATACCTTCCCGCGGCCTACCGATATCAGGAAAAACAGGCTCCAGCGGGCAACGCCAAGCGACTTCAGAAGGTCGTAAACGGCGGGCAGATCGGGAGCGGTCTCAGCCGAAATCAGGGTATTCACCTGGAGGGGCATCTCCAGTTCTTTTGCCCACCGCATCGCCTCAATCGTACGATCGAACGTACCCGGAACACCGCGGATGGAATCATGGAGTTCGGCGGTTGCGGCATCCAGACTCAGGCCCAGTCCTTCAACGCCATGCTCTTTCAGTCGAGCCAGCACGTCACGCGTTAGCGCGGGTGTCGCGGCGGGCGTAATCGACACGCCGATACCCAGTTTCCGCGCTTCGTCGATCAGTTCGTACAGGTCGGGGCGAGTCAGCGGATCGCCCCCGGTGAGAATTAACTGTGGCAGAGGATCGCCAAAATCAAGGAGCTGCCGCAGGAAAGCCGCGCCCTCGTCAAACGTGAGTTGGTTCGGATCGGCATTCGGGGCCGCTTCCGCGCGGCAATGGCGACAAGCCAGCGCACATGCCCGGGTGGTTTCCCAATAGACGTTGACAGGCGTCCTGGCGTAGTCCCGTGGGGCATGATGAGCGGGAGAACCGGAATGTCGGGCCGCTGGTGGGTGCATGACTTTCAACCGGCACTTTTGGTGCCAGCGCAATGCAGGCAAGAACAGGGTTTAGAAGGCGAGTCAATCCCGGCATTGCGTCATTTCACGCAAATCCCGCGTCGAATCGCACGCACCGCCAGGAACCGCCAGCTAAACGATGCTGATGCCCGCGCTGGTTAGTGTGTTTTCAATGATCGCGCCGGCGTTCGTTGTTGAACCGTTCTGGCCGGTGCTCGACTGAAGCGACGCCAGAAGCTGGCTCACAGCCTGGCTATTGCCCGTCGTCGAACTGGCGGTGGTGCTGCTCGAACTGCTGCTGGAGCTGGACGCCGCTGCACCGCCCGAGAACCCGTGATGGTGTCCGTGGTGCCCGCCCACCGCGCTGGCCAGATCCTGAAGATTGGGCAGTTGGCCGCTGCTGGAGGCTGTGGAGAAGTCCGTCGAAAGCTGCGTAAGCTCGGCGGCCTGAGCCGTGTTGCCGCTCGCCGTTGCGGTTTGAGCGGCGGTCTGCAGATTGGCGGCAATCTGCTGCGTAACTTGTTTGTATTCAGCGGGATTCGACTGCTGAAGTTGCTGGAGCGTAGCCGCAAGCTGGGCGAACGACGACAGCTGGCTGCTGTCCGTTGGCGGCGCAATCGTGGAGGTGCCGACCGTGGCCAGATTGCTGGAGCTTGTGCTGTTTTGAGTCTGGCTAATGCCGAGAACCGATTGTAAGAAACTGCTGGCAAGACTGCCTATGGAACTCATAGCTCTCTTATCGGCAGGTTTCAAGCGAACCATTAATCCATATTTCCGGAGGGGTGGGTTCATGGTCGCCTCACCCGGTCCCGCGTTGATTAACCTGACAGAAACAGTCAATTTCTGCCATCGCGTCGCCGCGATGCCGACCAGCTATACGCTACAAATACGGTTTGATTAGTCGGCTTCCGGCACAAGGGTCTGAAACGGCTCTGAAAAAGACGATGCAGCTGGAATCCGGCCCGATCTCCTGGACAAGGTGCGAGCAATCCTGGCCCGGTTCGATGAGGCCGCGATCATCACGATATGCGTCTCAACAGCTTTCATCTCTACCCGCTGAGGGCAGCATGAAGGGTTTTTGGTCCGTAACAGTTCGGGCCAATTGGCGAATAATCTTCCGCTTTAGCGACGGGGACGCCGACGGCGTTGAACTGATCTGCTACCACTGATTGGATGAAAAGAACGCCACGCCCAGGAAGAATCCACCTCACCCCGGCTTGTCCGTCCGGCTGAATTGCCTCGATCCCTTTTCCCTCTCCGTTACGGAAGGAGCAAGGGCGCTTGGAGTCAGCCCAACCACTCTTTCCCGGTTGATCAACCGTCAAGCGGGGGTTTCGCCGGAGATGGCAATTCGCCTTGCCAAAGCCTTCGGGGCCACGCCCGGCGTCTGAATCGGGATGCAAGCCGTCTACGATCTGGCACAGGCCCGGCGGCACGAGTCGGAAATTGACGTCAGGCGTTATGAGCCGCAGCTCAGTCTATAAACTACTGCCTAAGCCGCCTGTTAGACGCGCGGCATCGTTGCCGGAAACTCAGACACTGGCTCTTTGGCTGGACGCGTTGGTCGGAGGGATCTGGCCAACGGCACGCCGAAGGGCGTATGTACAGTGGGAGACAGAACCCTACCGGAACATCTTAAACAACCCACCCAGCGGATCGAAGAACTCGTCAACCACCCGCTCCTTCAGCGGAATGATCGCNNCAAACCTTCGTGCAGCACTTGGTAATATTGCACAAGCCGATCCCGTGCTGATCCTTCAGATCCTTCAGCCGGTCTTCGGTATCCAGCGGATTCATCTCCAGCGCCGCCGCATAAACCAAAAACCTCGGCCCGATGAAATCCGCGTGCATATGGTGATCCCTCAACACATGGCAAACATCCTGACATAGGAAACACTCAATACACTTCCGAAATTCCTGCGGCCGATCCACATCCGACTGCTGCACCCGCCACGTCCCATCCGGCATATCCGGCTTGCGCGGCTTGAACTTCTTAATTGTCTTCTTAACCTCGAAGTTCCAGCTCACGTCCGTCACCAGATCGCGAATCAGCGGGAACGTCTTCATCGGCTCCAGCCTCACAGGCTTGTCCACAGGCAGCGTGTTCATCCTCGTCATGCACATCAGCTTCGGCATGCCGTTGATTTCCGCCGAGCACGACCCGCACTTCCCCGCCTTGCAGTTCCACCGCACCGCCATGTCGTTTGCCTGCTCCGCCTGGATCTTGTGCACCACATCCAGCACGACCATGCCTTCGGTGACTTCCGTCTTATATTCCTGAAACGCGCCCTTATTCCGGTCGCCACGCCAGATCTGGAACGTCACCGCGCTCATGACTTCATCTCCTCAATGATCTGCTTCATCTCATCCGTCATGGGCGGCAGCGGCTCCCGCTGCAACTCCATTGAGCGAGTCCCGTCGGTGGCCATGCGAATCGTGTGGTTATACGTGCCTTCCGAAGCGACCTTGTCCGGATAATCCTCCCGGAAATGCGCGCCCCGGCTCTCTTTGCGATCGATCGCCGAAATCGCGATCGCTTCCGACACCGTCAGCAGGTTGCGCAAATCGATCGCCGTATGCCAGCCCGGATTGTACTCGCGGTTCCCTCCGGCCGAAACACCCGCCGCGCGCTTCTTCATATCCGCCAGCTTTTCGATCGCCCGCGCCATATCTTTCTCGTTACGCACGATCCCCACCAGATCCTGCATAAAGTCCTGCAGTTCGAACTGAATATCGTACGGTCTCGGCCCGCCCTCGCGATTGAGCGGCGCAAGCGCTTCGGCCGCGATCTCATCCACCTGTTGCGGATTCACCGCCGCCGCGCTGTGCGATTTCGCGAACTCGGCCGCCGCTTCGCCCGCCCTCTTGCCAAAGACCACCAGATCCGACAGCGAATTCCCGCCCAGCCGGTTCGCCCCGTGCAGCCCTGCCGCGCACTCGCCCGCGGCGTACAGCCCCGGAACGTCGGTCATCTGCGTATCCGCATCCACGCGCACACCGCCCATAATGTAGTGCGTTGTCGGACCGATCTCCATCGGCGTTTCCGTAATATCCAGATCCGCCAGTTGCTTGAACTGGTGATACATGCTCGGCAGCTTGCGCTTGATGTGTTCCGCGCCGTTCGGCACTTTCGACTTGATCCACGCGATATCCAGGAACACGCCGCCATGCGGGCTTCCCCGCCCTTCCTTCACTTCGCGATTGATGCACCGCGCCACGTGATCGCGCGTCAGCAACTCCGGCGGACGCCGCGCGTTCTTGTCGCCCGTCACATATCGCCAGCCTTCTTCTTCGTTATCGGCGGTCTGCGGCTTGTAGTTGTCCGGAATATCGTCGAACATGAACCGCTTGCCGTCCTTGTTCCGCAGCACGCCGCCTTCGCCGCGCACGCCCTCGGTTACAAGAATGCCGCGCACGCTGGGCGGCCAAACCATCCCCGTCGGATGGAACTGCACGAACTCCATGTCCATCAGCTGCGCGCCGGCGCGGTAGCAAAGCGCCTGCCCGTCGCCCGTGTATTCCCAGCTGTTGCTCGTGATCTTGAATGCCCTGCCCACGCCGCCGGTCGCCATCACGACGGCCTTCGCCTTCCACAGCATGAAGCGGCCCAGTTCGCGCCCATACCCGAATGCGCCGGCAATACGTCCGGCATCGGTCAGCAGATCCAGCACCGTGCATTCCATGTGGACTTCCATGCCCGTATGGATGCCGTGATCCTGCAGCGTGCGGATCATTTCAAGGCCCGTGCGATCTCCCACATGCGCCAGTCGCGGATAACGATGCCCGCCGAAATTGCGCTGCAGGATCTTGCCGTCTTTGGTACGGTCGAAGACCGCGCCCCAGGCTTCCAGTTCGCGCACGCGGTCGCCCGCTTCTCTGGCGTGTAACTCAGCCATACGCGGGTTGTTCAGATACTGCCCGCCGCGCATCGTGTCTGCGAAGTGGACCCGCCAGCTGTCGCGGTCGTCCACGTTGCCCATGGATGCCGCCATGCCGCCTTCCGCCATCACGGTGTGCGCTTTGCCCAGCAGCGACTTGCACACCAGGCCCACCTTCAGCCCGGCCGACGATGCTTCAATCGCCGCGCGTAAACCCGCGCCGCCCGCGCCGATCACCAGCACGTCGTATTCGAATGTTTTATATTCCGCCATTTACCGAGCCTGTTTAGAAGAGCCTGTAGTCCGTCCAGATGTGCATCGCGCACAACCGCACATAGAGATCCGAAAAACCCACGGCGAACAAGCTGAACCACGCAAACCGCATGTGGCGGCTATTAAGACAGCCCACGCAATCATAGAGTTTCTTGCGCACAGGCGACCCGGAGAGGACATCCTTCACGCCGCCCACCAGATGCCGGAACGAATGGCAGCCGAACACGTAGCAACTCAGCAGAACCACATTAACGGCCAGCACCAGTGTTCCCACGCTCACGCCGAAGCCGTTCTCGAATTTGGTCGCCTCCCACACATCGCGCGCCAGAAACCCGATAATGACGATCGCCAGGTAGAGAAAATAGCGATGGATGTTCTGGATAATCAGAGGGAAACTACGCTCACCCAGATACTTCTTTCGTGGTTCGCCGACTGTGCAGTTCGGGGGATCCTGCCAGAAAGCCTTGTAGTAAGCCCCGCGATAGTAGTAACAGGTGAAGCGGAAGCCACCCGGCATCCAGAGGATCAGAAACGCCGACGAGAACGGGAGAAACGAGGGAAACCACGACGGTGGGCCGCTGCCAAACCAGGCGAAGCGCGGGTCGCCATAAAATAACGGTGAATAGAACGGCGACAGCAGCGGGCCAAAAGAGTAGTTGTTGTTCTGGAAGGCCGCCCATGTCGAGTAAACGATGAAAGCCGAAAATCCCAGGAAGACGGCCAGAGGCTGAATCCACCATGCATCGGGGCGCGCCGTTTCCCCGAACCGTCCGCGCGTTAGCGGAACATCGATTTGTGGCATAAAAACAGAAGTTTATCAGACCGTTTTTCGCGCCCGGTTCAAAAGCCGGAATGGCGAACGCGCGGGGACAAAAGGACGCCTACTGCCCGCGCTCGTCCAACAACATCTTGATCGATAAGTCCACCATCTCGTCCCGCACAAAATACCGGCGGAAGCGCAGATAATCCGCCGTCGCCCCGCCGATCACGATCGAGATCGCCACCGCCGCGAAAACCCTGCGATCTTCCGCGTCCAGCCACTCATAACCCGCCGAAATCAACCACCAACAACCAAGTCCGGCCAGCAGGCAGAACGTACCATAAACGTTCCCCACATAGCGCAGATTGATCCAGTGCGGCATCGACATCGCAATCGCGACATAGGCCACCGTGAAACATGCCAGCCAGACCAGCGCCCGTTCGCGCCGCTTCTTCCAAACCGCCACCATCCCGGCGAGACTCAGCAGCGACGTGACCGGCGAGACGATCCAGAACGCAGTCAACATCAGATACGCGGGTCCCGACGCATACTCGAGCGCGTACGCATTCGCCGCGTTCGCTTTGGGAATCCCCAGCACGATCCCGACGTAATCCGCCAGGCTTCCCACCTGATCCGACAACCACCACATCGCGGCACCCATCCCCACCGCCGTTGCGCCGAGAAAAATCCATGCGTTCGCCCACTCGCGCCGCTTCGTCAGCACCCACAGGATCCAAAGCCCGCACAACGTATACGGCACAGGCATCGACTCTTTGAATAAAAGCCCTGCGCTTCCGACCAACGCGAAAAGCGGATACAGGACCCGGCGTTCGGAATCCCGCTCGATTTCGCACACGAACCAGACCAACAGCAGTCCGATCGGCTCCACGATGGCGTCCGTCCACGTCCGGCGGGCGATCGCCAGATCGGGGGGAAACACGGCGTAGAAAAGCATCGCCGCCACCGCGGCCCAGGGCGGCAGGAAACGAATGCCGATCAGCGCCAGCACGACGACCGAACCGATGCTCGCCGCGCACGAGATCCTCGCGCCCACGCTTTCGTCAAAACGGTTCGTCCAGCGCATAACTGTACCCAGCACCTGGATCATCCCGGCGCGCGTCGGCGGCGGATAAAGCCGGGTCTCCGGATCGGCCTTGTACTCTGCGACGAGCGACCGCAGCCCGGCCCGCCCGGATTCCAGCCAGGTTTTGGCCTGATAGGTATAGACGCGCTCGTCCGGAGTGCGCGAGACGACGTTACCGAGATTCGACCATCGCAACCACGCCGCAAGACACACCAGCGCGCACAGCAGCATTAACGGCAAACGGCGCCGAATCTCCCGGCCGGCGACAACCGCCACGGGCGGCGTTTCCCTTTCCCGCAGTTTCCCGCGATGCTGTTTTTTTGAGGACCAAGCCATCGGATTTACCAGAATAGATGGTACAAATTGCGCTCGCGCAAATCGCCGGAGGACAATAGTACTCGCCATATGCGCGCGGGCGACATCCACACGACAAGCACCGTGTCCGACGAGTTTGGCCACAAGTTGGACATGCCACGCGGAGCCGTACATGCGCTGCGCACATCCACCCGGCCATCGCTCGTATTCCTTCGTTTCAGCATGACGGCGCTGTTCACGGCCGGAATCGATAATCTCCTCTTCTACCTGGTATTTCGTGCCACGGGAAACATCGCGGCCGCGCAGGTTTCCGCCCGCATCGTTTCCATGTCGTTCAACTATCGCCTGCTCCGCTTCGCCGTCTTTCGTTCGGACCAGCGTCATCACGTGCTGCTTTCGCGCTACCTGCCGCTCGTCGCTGTCAACACGCTGATCTCCTATGAGTGCATCCGCCTTCTTTCGTCGACAACGCCTTTGAGCGTCGTAGCCTCCAAGGTCGTTGTCGAGACCACGCTTTTCATCGCGAACTTCGTCATTCAACGCTTCTTCGTTTTCGCCCACCGGCCGCGCGCCAGCCACGTTTCCTGACTCCGATTCCCATGCACATTCCGAGCCAAAAAGTCATACTGCCACTGTTCGCCGTCCTCACGCTCGTGACGCTCACCTATGGCAACCACTTCCACAACGGGTTCCATTTCGACGACTTCCACACCGTCACCACCAACCCCTATATTCGCGACCTTCGCAACATCCCGCTGATCTTTTCCGACGCCGATACGTTCAGCACGCTGCCCGCGAACCGCGGATGGCGGCCGCTCGTCACCACGTCGCTCGCCATCGACTACGCCATGGCGCGAGGCCTGAAACCACGCTACTTCCAGACATCCGACTTTCTCTGGTTTCTCGTTCAGCTTTGCCTCATGTACGCGCTTTTCCGCCATATTCTGGATTTCGCCCGCCCCGGGCCGGTGCCCGCGGCTTCATCGATCGGCAATCGCTGGATCGCGCTGTTCGCCACGGCCCTCTACGGAGTCCACCCGGCCATCGCCGAGACCGTGAATTACATCATCCAGCGCGGCGACCTTTACTCGACGCTCGGCGTCGTCGCGGGCCTTCTGATCTACATCCGCTGGCCGGCGCGCCGCGGCCAGGGCCTGTATCTGATCCCCGTTCTGCTGGGGCTTTTGAGCAAGCCTCCGGCGCTGGTGTTCCCCGCCATTCTGTTTACTTACCTGATGCTGTTCGAGGACATGCGCCCGGTTCGCGCCCTTGCCAAATGCACGCCTGCGCTGCTGCTCTCGATCGGCCTCGGCGCTCTCTCCAGCGCGATGACGCCCAAAAGCTACGACCCCGGCGCATGGCCGGCATACGACTATCGGATCACGCAGCCGCTCGTCGCCCTGCGCTATTTCCGCAACTTCTTCCTGCCGCTGCAGCTTTCCGCCGATACCGACCATGTCGCCGAATCGAGCGTCTTCCACGGCTATGCGTGGCTCGGCGTTCTGTTTGCGATCGCGCTCTTAGCCATCGCGATTTACTGCGGCCGACGGCGCGAGGCCCCCAACGCAGACCTTCGCCCCATCGCCTTCGGAATCTACTGGTACATTCTCGCGCTCCTGCCGACCTCGATATTCCCTCTCGCCGAGATCGAGAACGACCATCGCATGTACTTCCCCTTCGTCGGCCTGACGCTGAGCCTGGTTTACGCCGCCGCGTTGCTGTGCCGGCCCTTTCTTGGTTTGATTCGCGCGCGAATCGTGATTGCCGTCATGTGCGGATTGATCCTCTGCGTCGCGGCACGCGGCACATGGCGCCGCAACATCGTCTGGCGCGACGAGGAGTCGCTTTGGTTCGACGTGACGCTCAAGAGCCCGAAAAACGGCCGCGGCCTGATGAACTACGGATTAACACAGATGGAAAAGGGCGCGTATGTCCGGGCTCTCGACTACTTCACGCGCGCCCTCCAGTACAGCCCGGACTACTATGTGCTTGAGATTAATCTGGGCATCGCGAATGGGGCGTTGAACAACGACGCCGAAGCTGAGCGTCATTTCGCGCGCTCTCTGGACCTTGCCCCGCAGGACGCCCAGGCCCTCTATTTCTACTCGCAATGGCTGCGCGAGCGGGGCCGCTACAGCGAGGCGATACAGGATCTCAACGCCGACATCCAGTACAACCCCGCGTATCTGGACGCACGTTATCTGCTGATGTGGATTTACCACGATCTGGGAGATACCGCAAGCCTTCAGCAAACCGCGCGCCAGTTGCTGGCGGAGTTCCCGACCGATTCGGTAGCGCAATCCTGGCTCGCGGGCCAGACGCCGCCCGCGCAGTAGACACGGCGCGCGCAATCCACGGGGCTAGCGCTGGGTGGTCGACAATTCGCGCTCCAGCGCGCTGTGCAGGAGTTGCTTAATGTAGGTCTGGTAAGGCGTTCCCTTCGATTTTGCAAGCGCCTGAGCTACGGCAATATCGGGCGCGTTCAATCGGATCGTGATGGATCGGGTCACAGGGCGATACAAAGGATTACGAATCCAGCCGGTTTTCGCGGTGATCTCCGGAATGTCGCTGGTGTCGATCTGGTCGTCGGGCAAGGCCGCAAGCGCCGCGATTTGATCGAGATGCCGTTTCGTGGGCTTCCGCTCTTTGATTTGTTCCAGCGTCAGTCTTCGGGTCTTAGTCGTTCCAGTCGCCTTCTTCATAAAGCCTCCGCTCGCGCGGTGTTGCCTTCCGCGCGGAAATAATTCGAATCTCGATATCGTCCGTCAAGGCGCTCACTGGCTCCAAGTCGGCCAAAGTGTGTACAACGAGGACAACCAGCGGGCCACCGGGAATGCGACCGATAGTTTGTCGTCGCCGATTTCCCGATCGAACCTCATGACCGAATTCGGATCGGCGAAAACCCCGACTGCCGCGTCGAACTCGATACCGTGTTTGGCAAGATTGCTTCGGTTCTTGTTCTTGTCCCACTCGAAGCGTACGGCCACGTAATTACAGTTTAGTACATACGGACGTTGGTAGCAGGGAATGGATTTTGAATCGGGGATTCAAAGGCGGGTGATTGCGGTCTGACGCCTCCGATAGTAAGTCGGCGCTCGTTAATTCAAATCGCCATTTTCGAGTCGACGTGCTCATTATGGCGACGGAGCGTTTTGAGGCCGCGAAGAACCTCATCGGTGGAATCGCGTATCCCGCGGATAAGTGCGGCAAGGTCCTTTATGCCGCTGCCTGAGCGCGCCGCTGGGGAGATGGACGGGCTGGTCGCGGACTGGATCAGGAAGGCGGACCTCGATTTCAACACCGTCGTCCGTCTGGCCCCGGAGGATGCCTTTCGCGATGTCGTTGTGTTTCACGCGCAGCAAGCCGTGGAGAAATACCTGACAGCATCGCTGATTTAGCGCCAACTTTAATTTCACCCAATTCTGCAAGGCTCCGAGGAAGCGTGCGGTAATAATAACGTCTTCAAGCGCGTCTCGTGGGCCAACCGCGCCCGCAGGAATTCGAGGAGTTCGGGCGACGCTTCACATTCGCCGTGGTCTGTGAGGTACCTCTCGCGCATGTGAGAAAATCGCTTCGTGCAGATCGCTCCAGTGGAAGTTGGGAGTTTGGCTCTGATAGTTGGTAAGCGTATGACCAACCCCGGG
>PLEX01000006.1 GCA_003136575.1 Bryobacterales bacterium
GTCATGATGATGATCTTGCCGTAGCGCAGTTTGGAGGCGTCGAAATCGTCCTTGCCGATGCCGGTTCCCATCGCCGTAATCAGGCAGCGGATTTCTTCGTGGCCCAGCATGCGGTCGTACCGCGCCTTCTCCACGTTCAGGATCTTGCCCTTCAGTGGCAGAATCGCCTGGAAGCGCCTGTCTCGTCCCTGTTTGGCCGTGCCGCCCGCCGATTCGCCCTCCACGAGGAATAGCTCGCAGCGGTCCGGATCGCGCTCCTGGCAGTCGGCAAGTTTACCCGGGAGACCGCCGGAATCGAGCGCTCCCTTGCGGCGCGTGAGGTCGCGAGCCTTGCGGGCGGCTTCTCTGGCGCGGGCCGCATCGATCGCCTTCGATACGATCTTTCGCATCACCGACGGATTCTTGTCGAAGTACTCGCCTAACTTGTCGTTCAGAAGTTGTTGGACGACGCCGGCGATATCGCTGTTGAGCCGGCCTTTAGTCTGGCCTTCAAACTGCGGTTGCGGCACTTTTACGCTGATGACCGCGGTGAGGCCTTCTCGGACATCGTCGCCGGAGAGATTCTCCTTAACATCTTTGAACAATCCGGATTGCTGGCCGTACGCGTTGATCGTTCGAGTCAGCGCCGTGCGGAATCCCTGGAGGTGCGTGCCGCCATCCACGGTGTTGATGTTGTTGGCAAAACTGAACAACGTTTCCGCGTATCCATCGTTGTACTGCAGCGCTATTTCGATACCGACCGTTCCGCTCGGACCGGGCTTATCGCCTTCCACGTAAATCGGGTTTTCGTGGAGCACGGCTTTTCCGCGGTTGAGATGCTTGATGAATTCCGATATGCCGCCGTTATAAATGAACTCGGTCGATTTTTCCGGCTCCACTCGTTCGTCGGTCAGCGTGATCTTGAGGCCTTTGTTGAGAAACGCCAACTCGCGCAGCCGCTGTGAAAGCGTGTCGTAGCTGAAGTCCATCGCCTCCATGATGGTGGGGTCGGGGCGGAAGGTAATCTTGGTCCCTGTTTTTCGGCCCGCTTTTCCAGCTCGCTCCAGAGGCTTCTGAGGAACACCACGGGCGTACTCTTGCTGCCAGGTAAAGCCTTCGCGCCAGATTTCGAGGTCCAGCTTTTCCGAGAGCGCATTCACGCAACTCACGCCGACGCCATGCAATCCGCCGGAAACTTTGTAGCTGTTGGAATCGAACTTGCCGCCGGCGTGCAGCTTGGTCATCACGACTTCGGCCGCCGATATGCCCTCTTCCTTGTGGATGTCCACCGGAATGCCGCGGCCATTATCGATAACCGTAACGGAATTGTCAATGTGGATGGTGATATTGATCTCGGTGCAGAACCCGGCCAGGGCTTCGTCTACCGAGTTGTCCACTACCTCATAAACGAGGTGATGAAGTCCCGCTTCGCGGGTAGACCCGATATACATCGCCGGTCTCTTGCGTACGGCTTCGAGACCTTCCAGAACCTTGATGGATGTTGAATCGTAAACATCGGGCGTTTGTGCTGCGTCATTTGCCATAGGTAGTCAAAATCTTTTGTTCTGCGTCTGCACGCCGACGATGCGGCGTTGGTCGGGACCGTGTCAGATGCGCATGGGCATCACGACATATCGGTACTCGTCGCGGGCTTCGGCGCCGGCGGGTTGCAACTCGCCCGCGCTCTTCTGATCTTTGAGAGAGAAAGCAACCTTCTCTTGCGGAACGGCCCGCAGGAAGTCCAGAAGATACTGGGCGTTGAATCCGATTTCGAGATCGGGCCCCGCGTATTCTGCCGGAACGCTCTCCTCCGATTCGCCGGTCTCGAGGGACGTGGCAAAAATCCGTATTTCTCCCGCCGTGAACTGCACCCGGATAGCGCGGGAGCGTTCGTCGGCGAACTGGGCTACGCGTTCAATTGCCGATTTGGCTTCATCTTTGGAGACTGTAGCGATATTGGTGTTATCGTGCGGAAGCACGCGGTCGTAATCGGGAAAGTTGCCGGTGAGTTTTCTGGTGATCAAAAGCCGGCTTCCGAACTCGAAAAAAAGGTGGTTGTCGTCGCCGGCAAAACCCGCCTGGGCTTCGTCGGTGGCGCCGTCCGTGAGTCGCGTAATCTCCGTCATCGCCTTTCGCGGGACAAGCGACCGGTAAGCTCCCTGACCGGCGGTGTCGGAATGCGTAAACGCCAATCTGTGCCCGTCTGTAGCCACCATCGTGAGGCCTTTATCCCCCAGCAGCAGGAGGGCGCCGTTAAGCGTAAAACGGCTTTCCTCCATTGAGATCGCGAACATTGTCCGGCTGATCATGGTGGCCAGTTGCTTCATGGGAATGCGCGCTACTGTTTCGGGCATGGCCGGCAATTCGGGGAAACTCTCCCGACTCATGCCCGCGATGCGTGTCTTCGAGCGGCCGCAAGTGAGCGTTGCCCAATGGTTGTCGGCGAATTTAACCGTGATATCTGCTTCCGGCAGGAGCCGGACGTAGTCGAGCAGCTTGCGTGCGGGGATTGTTCCCGATCCTTCTTTCTTGATCCTGGCCGGACACGATGTTCTCATTCCCAGCTCAAGATCGGTTGCCGTGAGATGAAGGTGATCGCCACGGGCTTCGAGGAGAACGTTCGAGAGGATTGGAATCGTGGTCTTCTTTTCCACCACACCTTGCAACAAGCCCAGCTCCCGGGCCAGGTCTGCCTTAGCTACTGTGAACTCCATTTGGGTCCTTCAGCTCCTCTCTCTTAAAAGCATGTGCCGAGCTCCCTCTGATTCGACACGCCGCGGAGACGCGCGAATCGATCCGGCCGAAGGCCCTCGGCGCGCTTCTTATGACGGTAACAGATGAATACGTATTGAATACCGTATTAGTAGACTGTGTCGAAATGTGGAAGTCTCTCTAAATTATACAAAAAAAAAGATGTTCGCGCCAATTTTGGTTGTGGGTAAAATCCGCGCCAGGATCGGGAAACTCCCGGTGTAACGCTTTTTACACAGAGATCCAGAGGTTTTATTTGACCCCCTCTGTGGAGATCGGAATAACTTCATTGGAATGAGTCGATTACGCTGTGGATCAACTTGTTCATGTCCGGATTGTGCAAACGCTCTTTGGTAATCTTCTCGATCGAGTGGATCACCGTAGTGTGATGCTTTCCGCCAAAAGCACGACCGATTTCAGGCAAAGAGGCCGGCGTGAGCTCTTTGGTGATGTACATGGCGATCTGCCGGGGTACTACGATTTCCTTTCGGTTGCTCTTTTCCCGCAGTTGCGCCGGTTTGATTCCGTATTTTTCCGCAACCGCTTTAACGATGGAATCGATGGTAATGCGACGTTCCTGCTTTTCGAGGAGATGTTTGAGCACTTGTCTCGCCATGAGCGAGGATACGGGCGTGTGGGTCAGAGACGAGTATGCGATCAGTTTGGTCAGTGCGCCTTCCAGTTCGCGCACGTTGGACTTGGTTTTTTCGGCAATGAAAGTGCAGACGTCGGGCGGCAGGCTTATGCCTTCGATTTCCGCCTTTTTTTGCAGGATAGCCATTCTGGTTTCGAGATCGGGAGCCTGAATGTCGGCCATCAGGCCCCATTCAAATCGGGATCTGAGACGATCGACCAGACCGGTTATGTCCTTCGGGGGGCAATCGCTGGAGATGACGATCTGTTTCTGTGCATCGTGGAGTTCGTTAAACGTATGAAAGAATTCCTCCTGAGTGCGATCGCGCGACCCCAGCGACTGGATATCGTCGATGAGCAAAACGTCAGCTGTCCGGTAACGCTCCCGCAGTTGTGGCATGCGGCCGAGCTTGATTCCGCTGACCACCTCGTTGGTAAAACGCTCGCTCGTGGTATAGATGATTCGCATTTTTCCGCGGGCAAGGAGCGTCCTGCCAATGGCGTGCATCAGATGTGTCTTCCCCATCCCTACGCCGCCGTAGAGATAGAGCGGGTTATAGCGTTTGGACGGATCGACGGCCACCGCCTGAGCGGCGGCGTGGGCGAACTGGTTGCAGGCGCCCACAACAAAGGAATCGAAGGTAAATCTTGGGTTGAGGGTGATCGGGGATTCGAGGTCGTGAAGCGCAGCGCTCGAGTCAGCGGATACTCCCGGTCGGGAACCGTCCACAACAAACTCGACCTTATCGATTCCGACGCCAAGTGAGCGTGCAAGAGCGCCGATGAGCGTTTGGTACTCGTCCTGAAGGAACACGACGGTTCCTTCGTCCGGCACCGTGACCGTCAGGGTCTTATGCTCGATTCTGGCAAACCTCGCCCGGAGGATCCAGTTCTGATAACTCTCGGTGCTGAGCTTCCTCGAAAGCTGCTCCTTGATGAGATCCCAGGGCGTTTGTTGGTCGTTACCGGTCACAAGACAAAAATCTCCTCAGGAAGCCGGAAACCGGCCTCGGGACTGGAGGCTCACGCCTCGCTCGACTATTATGATCACTGCAGAAGGGGGGCCGTACGCTTGAGTCCCGCGATACTGCGAACAGGTCGTAGTCTAACACAGAACAGGTTTGTTTCAGTCACGTTTTAATGAGAGATTTCCACAGGAAGTGTGCGACGACAGACGTGGTCGCACGTCAAATGGCGGATCTGGCTTTTTTTCAACAACGTGCGGATTTTAGCCGATTTTTCGCAGCTCAGACGCGAGGCCGAGGAGGGTACTGTGTAACGACTTCCCGGCCGAGCAGATGGTCCAGGTGGTGCTGCATGTGAAGTACGTAATCCTCAACAAGGGATCTGAGTGTCATAGGTTCGGCGGAACCGACAACGCAGGGAGTAGCCAGTTTAGAATCGGGGATGCGCTGCAGGAGCAGGACCAGATGGGCGTTGTAGTGCTGCCACAGATCGACGATCTTCAGCCACCGCATTTCGTGATAGCCGTGCGCCGTCACCCAGTCGTTCTGGGCGTACGGGTCGCCGTGGAATTCGGGAGCGATTGATGCGCAGACGAAGCGGACGTGATTGTTGATCGCGGAGTCGATCAGGTGGCCGAGTTCCTCTTTGGGCGACCATGTTCGCTCCCCTCCAGGACGTATTCCGGCAGAGGATTCGGGCAGTGTGAGCAGATCTTGTTGCTCGCGCTCGATCACTTGTTCGAGCAGTTCGGAAAGAAATTGAGCCATGCACAATTGTGCCATCCCGAGCGCCGGGAATGTGGTCGGGTGAGCAGCGTGCGGTACGATAAGACTACGTTCCGGTTTGACAAGGCCGCCAGCGGTCGGACAAAATGGTAAATTCGTAGTTCAAGCGGGAGTAACTCAGCTGGTAGAGTGCGACCTTGCCAAGGTCGATGTCGCGGGTTCGAATCCCGTCTCCCGCTCCATTTCTTTCCCTCCCGGAATCCAGGTCCGCTGAGGGAACATCCCACTGGCAGGGTCCAAACCGATTCTAATGTCCAGTCCAGCCACAGCCATACGGGTTGTAGAGTCCGCATTGCGCGAGTTCGGCGCCTCAGCGGTGGTTTTGACCAGCTTTCAACGCGAAGGCGTTGTGATTGTCGACATGGTGCAGAAGGCGGCTCCGGGAACGACCGTCCTGACCATCGACACGGGCAGGCTCCCCAAAGCGACGTTCGAAATGATCCGATCCATCGAGGACCGGTACTCTATCCACGTCGAGCGCATCCATCCCGATCCGGCCGAAGTGGCGTCAATGGTGGAATCGCACGGCCGCGACCTGTTCAGGGACGGCTACCCGCAGCGCGTCCTGTGCTGCCAGGTCAGGAAGGTCAGGCCTCTGGCGAGGCGACTGGCTGACGTCGGCGCTTTCTTTGCCGGGCTGCGGCGGTCTCAGAGCGATTCGCGCGCAGATGTCGAAATCGTCGACCGTTCGTCTTCACCCGTAAAGATCTGTCCTCTGGCTGACTGGAGCCATCGGGACGTGCTCGATTACATTGCCGCCAACGGGCTGCCGGAACACCCGCTTTATGCCGCGGGGTATACCAGCATCGGTTGCGACCCCTGCACCCGAGCCGTTGCCGCGGGGGAGGACGAGCGGGCCGGCCGATGGTGGTGGGAAACCGACGAGTCCAAGGAGTGCGGCCTGCACTTCACCCCGGATGGCAGAGTGGAGCGGCACGTCGACGTGTTGCTGCGTGAAATACTGGAACGTGCGACCGTCTGAAACCGGCGCGCGTCTGCGTACGACCGCATCAATCATATGAATCACAAGGGATTCACTCTGTGGCTGACGGGAATGTCAGGCGCGGGCAAGAGCACTATTTCCGACCAGATCATGGCTCGTTTCCGGGAGTCCGGCGCGAAGGTGGAATTGCTGGATGGCGATATCGTCCGCACGAACCTCTCGCAGGGTCTGGGGTTTTCCCGGGAGGATCGCGACACCAACATCCGGCGTATTGGTTTTGTGGCCGACCTGCTTTCGCGCAACGGAGTGATTGTTGTTGTCGCTGCGATTTCGCCATACCGGGCAACGCGGGAAGAAGTTAAGGGGAAGATCGTTAACTTTTTGGAGGTTTTTGTCGATTGTCCAATCGAGGTTCTCGCGCAGCGGGATGTGAAGGGTCTTTACAAGCGGGCGTTGGCTGGTGAAGTCGGGAACTTTACAGGTATCTCAGACCCTTACGAGCCGCCGCTGAGCCCCGACGTCACGGTGAGGTCGGATCGCGAAACGGTGGAAGAGAGCGTTGGCAGAGTCTGGAGCGAATTGGAACGAAGAGGCTGGATTGAGAGCGCATGATCGATCTTCATAGCCATACGGATCGATCGGACGGAACCTTCACCGCTGCCGAACTGGTGGCCGAGGCTGTGCGCATCGGCCTCACGGCGCTGGCGATCACGGATCACGACACCATGTCGGGCTACGACTTGGCCGTCCCTTATGCCAAACAGGCGGGTCTCCGCCTGATTTGCGGCATCGAGCTCTCGACAAAGTTTCAGGGAGTGTCGGTTCACTTGCTGGGCTACTTCCCGGTTGAACCACCGCCGACTGAATTCCGCGAGTGGCTTTCGTTTCTGCTCGAGAGCCGGCGCGACCGCAACCGGCGGCTCATCGACAGGCTGGTTTCACTGGGCATCCCGATCACGCTCGAAGAAGTGGAAGCGTACGGCAAGACGCTGACGGCGCGGCCGCATTTCGCGCGGGTACTGATCGACAAGGGTTATGCCAAGGATATGCAGGACGCCTTCGACCAGTATCTGGACGAGAAGAGCCGCGGCTACGTGCAGCGGCACGATATCCCGATTCAGGAAGCGATTGACCGGATTCGGAATGCCGGTGGTGTGTCGTCGCTGGCGCATCCGGTGCGAATTGCGAAGAATCACTGGGACGTGCTGGCGAAATATGTGGGGGAACTCGCGGGTATGGGACTTCAGGCGATCGAGGTCTTTCACAGCGATCACAGCCCGGAGAATGTGTCGTATTACCTTTCCCTGGCCAAACGCTTCAACCTCGGAGTAACGGGAGGGTCGGACTTCCACGGCGCGAATAAGCCGCTGATATCGCTCGGCACCGGGTGCCGGAATAATCTGAACGTGCCGGACGCATTGGCCGAGGAACTGGCGTCGCTGGTTGTGGTCTGACAACACGGGATTGGTGGGTACCCTGACGCGGCAACTGCTCGTGATATATTCACGCTGATAACGGTGCTCGTTGGAGGTAAACAATGATCGCTCGGTCCTGGCTTTTCCTTGTCGGTCCTGCGGTGTTGCTGTTGAGTCCTCAACTTAGCAACCCGGCGGACAATTCGGTCCAGTTTACCGGCTCGCTCGAGGCGGTGACGCATCACACGGTCTCAATCCGGCTCGCGGATGGGCGCATCGTCGATGCCCGAATTCCGGACGGCGCCGAGCTTTCGGCGCAAAGTCTGTTCCTGAAGTACAGGATGGGCGACGTCGTTCAAATAAAGGGGCACGTGGTGCCGGTCGCCGGAAACGAGCGGGATGGATATTTTCCGCTCGTGGACGAGGAGACAGGGATTGGCCGCAATCTGGATCTGGAGCAGATAAGCCTTGTGCGGACACCGTCATCCGACGAACTCGCCAACGCGCTGAGTTCCAGATCTCGAATGGTTAAAGGAAATCTGTTGGCGGATCCAACGCGACCGGGGGAAACACCCGATGTTAGTCTCAAAACGCTGACACGCCCGGCCATCAATGGTCCCTCCGGCAAGCAAGGCGCAGATGCGGTGCTGGAGCGCACGAGAACCCTCGTCCACCAATATTTGGCGGCCCTTCCGAATTTTGTTGCCGACTCAACTACGACACTCTATCGAAGTCCCAAAGCGGCAACACCGAAGTGGACCGTCATCGAATCGTTGCGAGCCGAAGCCCATTTTCGGGGCGGACGGGAAGTCCTCATGAACATAGTTAGAAACGGAGTGGCTCTGCCGGACGATGCAACGCTGCCGGCCGCATTGCGCGCAAGAGCTTCGACCACAACGCTGAGCGAGGTCTTTAACCCCGACTGCCCCGTAACGATCGATTTCGAAAAGCGAACGGTCGATGCCAGCAACACTCCCTTGCTGGTCTATCGTTTTGCTTCTCCCCGCGATTCTTGTTTCGGATCTAATTGGGACGGAAATTACGAACGCTATTTCGCTCCCCGCGAAGGTGAGGTCTTTGTGGGCGAAGCGGACGGTCTGGTGAGAGAGATTAGCTGTATTACTACTGGGTTTCCCCCTGAGTTTGCCCATTCGAGATTCGAGGAACGGGTGAAATGGGACGAAGTCAGAATTGGCGACGAGCGCCATTTCCTTCCGGTTTCGTCGGAGACCCTGATGTTTACGAGGGGCGGGTTTTCCTGGTCGGTCGCGGAATACGCGAATCATCGGCATTTCGAAACCTCGAGCAGCATCACGTTCCACTGATCCGCTGGGTACGCCATCGCTGATGGCGGGAACGCGGGAACTGGTGGGCACGGGCAGATTCGAACTGCCGACCTGCCGCTTAGGAGGCGACCGCTCTATCCAACTGAGCTACGTGCCCGCACCTCACTATTGTAGCGTTTGAGGCCTTTGGCTCCAATATCGCCGCGGTATTGCATTCCCTCGAAGTGAATCTGCGCGACAGCCGCGTAGGCGCGGTCGATGCTGTCTTTCAGGTCGACGCCGCGCGCCGTAACGCCTAGAACGCGGCCACCCGCGGTTACGATATCTTCGCCAACGCGTTTCGTGCCGGCCTGGAAAACCACTGCGTCGGAAACTGCATCCAGCCCGGAGATGTTTTGGCCCGTCTTCGGCGTACCGGGATAGCCTTTAGCAGCCATTACAACGCACGTTGCCGGCTCGGGCGACCAGCGGAGGGCGTCTGGCGTCAAGTTTCCGCGCGCCGCGGCCATCAAGGCTTCTCCCCAATCGCTTTCGAGCCGCATCATCAGCGGCTGGGTTTCGGGGTCCCCCATCCTCACGTTGAACTCGAGCACGCTGGGGCCCATGGGCGTCATCATTAATCCCGCGTATAGAAAGCCAGTGAATTGAGTCGCTCGAACGACTGGCTCGATGATCGTATCCATGATCTGGTCGCGCATGGCGGGCGAGAGGATCCCCGAATCGGAGTATGCGCCCATACCGCCGGTGTTCGGTCCCTGGTCGCCGTCGAAAATTCGCTTGTGATCCTGCGATGGCTCGAGCGGCACTCCGCGCTTGCCGTCGCACAAAACGATGAAGCTGACCTCTTCGCCTTCGAGGAATTCCTCAATAACGATCGGGAAAGCGAGACTGGAGAGAGCTGATTCGGCTTCGTCCTGAGTCTGCGCGATGATAACGCCTTTTCCCGCGGCGAGTCCATCGGTCTTCAGAACAACCGGCAAACGAAAGTGACGGAGAGCATCCCGGGCTTCCGTTTGATTGGAAACTGCGGCGAAGCGGGCGGTCGGAACCCCGATGCGCTCCATGAACCGCTTGGAATGGACTTTGCTGCCTTCGAGAGCGGCATTTGCCGCGGTCGGTCCGACGATCGGCAAGCCTCGGGCACGAAATTTGTCCACAACTCCCGCGACGAGCTGCGCTTCCGGGCCGACGACGGTCAGGTCGACCCCGGTAGCCTTCGCAAATTGTACATAATCCGTGTCCACATGACATTCCGCTACGGATGCGATGCCAGGATTTCCCGGGATCGCATAGAGCTTCGTTACCGATGGAGACTTGCGCAGTCTCCAGACTAGTGCATGTTCGCGTCCGCCGCCGCCAATAACAAGTACTTTCATCTGTTTGCCCTACAATGGTAGCGTAGCCGATTCACAAATGGATCAATCGTTCGACATCGTCGTTGTTGGCGGCGGCCACGCGGGTTGCGAGGCGGCGTGCGCGTGCGCCCGCATGGGTTTGCGCACGGTGATGATCACGATGAATTCCGACCTGATCGCGCAGATGTCCTGCAACCCGGCGATTGGCGGTATTGCCAAGGGCCATCTGGTCAGGGAGATCGACGCGCTCGGCGGTGTGATGGGCGAGGTTGCGGACGCAGTCGGCATCCAGTTTAGACTGCTGAATACGAGCCGGGGGCCGGCGGTATGGTCGCCGCGTGCGCAATGCGATAAGAAGCAATACCGTACCCGCATGAAGGAGGTGCTCGAGCGGGAGCCAAACCTTCGGATCAAGCAGGCTGAGGTGGCCGCCCTGAAGATCGAAGATGGTCGCGTACGGGGCGTTCAACTGGTGGATGGGCGCGGGATTGATTGCGGAGCCGTCATCATCACGACAGGGACCTTTCTGAACGGACTGGCCCATATTGGCGAGCGTAAGTTCGAGTGTGGACGTAATGGTGAGGCGCCGTCCGTTGTGCTGGCAGACCAGATCCGAAACCTCGGGTTGGGTTGGACGAGACTGAAAACCGGTACCCCGCCCCGCCTGGACGCGCGTTCCATCGATTGGTCCAGGTTCGAACCGCAGGATGGTGACCTGGACCCTACGCCTTTTTCGTTCCTGACGGAAAAGATCGAGCGGCCACAGATTCAGTGCTTTCTTGGCAGGACCACGGCGGAGACTGCGCGAATCATCCGGGAGAGCCTTGGCCGGTCCCCGCTCTACAGCGGTCAGATCGAGGGCGTCGGCCCGCGCTATTGCCCCTCAATAGAGGATAAGTTCGTCAAGTTTCCAGACAAGACGGCGCATCAGATCTTTCTGGAGCCGGAGGGCCTCGACACTAACGAGATCTACGTCAACGGCATGTCGACAAGTATGCCGATCGATGTCCAGGCGGCGGTGATCGCCTCGATTCCAGGATTGGAGCAGGCGGAGATGATCCGCCCTGGCTACGCCATTGAATACGACGCGGTGGATGCCCGGGAGTTGGATCATCGGCTGGAAGTTCGAAAGCTTCCTGGTTTATTCCTTGCGGGTCAGATTAACGGCACTTCCGGATATGAGGAGGCTGCCGGACAGGGTTTGATGGCTGGAATCAACGCCGCTCGAACGGTATTGGGCCTCGCGCCGTTGGTAATTCCGCGCTCCGAGGGCTACATCGGCATCATGATCGACGACCTGATAACCAAGGGTACGGATGAGCCGTACCGAATGTTCACGTCGCGCGCCGAGTACCGGTTGCGGCTCCGGATCGATAATGCCGACGAACGGTTGACTCCAATTGGGATGGAAATCGGTCTGGCCACCACCGATCGCGCGGACTTCTTCCTGAAGAAACGGGAGCAGGTTCAAAGGTTGTTGCGCGAGATGGAGGGGAATCCGAAGGCGGCGACGCTTCGGCGAACAGAGACAAAGATCGAAGAACTGTTGCCATGGATCGGCGAGTTCCTTGGCTGTGCTCCGCAGCGTGGAGTTTTGATGACGGTGGAGACCGAGGTGAAGTATGCGGGATACATCGACCAGCAACGGCGCCAGATAGAGAGAATGCGAAGTTCGGACACACGATCGATCCCGGAGAGCATGCAATTTGTCGGCATCCCCGGGATTTCCCGAGAGGTCGGTGAGAAACTACAGCGCGTGCGGCCAGCGACGCTGGGGCAGGCGGCGCGAATACCGGGTGTGACTCCGGCGGCGGTAGCGTTGCTCGATATTTATATGAGTCTGGCTTCCCGTGCTTAAGGACTTCGTCGATGAGTACCGGGATCAGCTTCCTCCACTCAGCCCAGCGCAATTGGCTTCTCTGGAAGCACATCTGGAATTGCTCGAGCGCTGGAATCGGACTATCAACCTGACCGCGATCAAGGGGAAGCAGCAGGCGATTTCAAAACATATCGGCGAATCGCTTCTTCTGGCGGCCCATCTTCCGGAAGGCGCGCTTCGGGTCTGCGACTTGGGGTCCGGCGGGGGCTTTCCGGGGATTCCGGTGGCTATCGCCCGGCCTGACTGCAAAGTCGCACTTGTTGAAAGCGATATGCGCAAGGGCGTGTTTCTGCGCGAGGCGAGCCGAGAACTTGCGAATGTGACGGTTCTGACTCAGCGGTTTGAGTTGGTGCCGGGCGAGTTTGACTGGCTGATCTCGCGGGCCGTTAATCTGTTCTCTACGTTTGGAGGCCCGAAGTGCGAAAGGGTTGCATTTTTGGGTTCTGACGATTGGCTGGCAGCAGGGAATGGCAAAATTACAAAACGAACCCGATTTTGCAAGTTCCAGTGGGAGCGGGTTGCCGTTCCCTGGGATGCGGGAAGCTTCCTGTATGTTGGTTTTGATGTTTCACGTGAAACATCAGATGACGGGCTTTGATGCGTCAGGTGCTTCCGAGGCTCGTGCGCGGGCGGTTCCGTTCCCGGGCGATGCTGTTTGATGTTTCACGTGAAACATCCGGCAACTGTGTTAGAGTGAGCTTTAACCAGATACGCAACCCATCCTCCCCGCACTACTTACCGTGAACCGAGTCATTGCAATAACCAACCAAAAAGGCGGTGTCGGAAAGACCACCACCGCCATCAATCTCGCCGCCGCGCTCGCTGTAAGCGACGCCACAGTGCTTCTGGTCGACGCCGATCCACAGGGCAACACGACGAGCGGTCTGGGAATCCAAAAAAAACAAGATCTGGCTACCATCTACGACGTTCTGGTCGACGGGAGGGATATTCAAAGTGCCATATGCCACACCAGCATGGAGGGTTTGGATGTTTTGCCCGCCGACAAGAACCTGATTGGCGTCAACCTCCAGTTGGTAGGAGTGGATGATCGGGAGTCGATACTCCGACGACATCTTCAGGCCGTTCAGGACAAGTACAATTTCATTTTGATCGATTGCCCTCCAGCCTTGGACCTATTGACACTCAATGCCCTGATGGCGGCGGATTCCGTTCTCGTGCCGATCCAGTGTGAATTCTTTGCCCTGGAAGGGGTTTCGGAGCTTATGGATACGATCGATCGGATCCGCGACTCCTTTGGCCACCCACTGAAGATCGAGGGAATTCTCCTGACGATGTTCGACGACCGAACGAACCTCGCCCGTCAGGTAGCGGCGGATCTCCGTGAATTCTTCGGCAATGAAGTCTTCCGGACTGTCATACCCAGGAATATCCGACTCGCCGAGGCACCGAGCCATGGCAAGTCGATCCTTGCCTACGATCCGGGATCGCGCGGAGCGGAAGCATACATTCAGCTCGCCAAGGAGGTATTGACGAATGAGCACAAGCGAACAGCGAAGGCCGGTTGATCCGAAGAAGGCCTTGGGAAAAGGCCTGCACGCTCTTCTGCCGGGACGCGGCACCGCGCAACCCGCTCCGGTGCAGGCACCGGTTTCAGCGCCCCCCACTCTTCCCGACGGCAATGTTTCATTGGTCGACCTGACGGCCGTTAGCGCGAACCCCGACCAGCCTCGCAGGGATTTCGATCAGGAAGCGCTCCTTGAGTTGGCGCAATCAGTCGAGCGAGAAGGAATCATTCAGCCGATTATTGTCCGGCGAAAGGGTCCCGCGGCATTCCAGATTATCGCGGGCGAACGACGTTGGAGAGCGGCATCGATTGCCGGACTGACGCAGGTTCCGGTTATTGTGCGCGAGGCCGACGATCAGAAAGTTCTTGAACTGGCAATCGTCGAGAACATACAGCGCGAGGATCTGAATCCGATCGAGCTGGCGGTCGCGTTCGAGCGGATGGCTGCGGAACTTTCACTCAGCCATGAGGAGATCGGGCGGAAGACGGGAAAAGACCGGGTGACGGTGACGAATTCGATTCGCCTGCTCCAGTTGCCCGTTCCGATACAGGAACTGGTGTCGGCGAGAAAACTGACCCCAGGCCATGCCAGAGCTCTTCTCAAGCTCCCTACCGAAAAGGCGCAACGGGAAATTGCGGAGCGCTGCATCGACGGGGGTTGGTCTGTTCGGCAGATTGAGGAATATACGAAGCCGCCGAAGGAATCGACCGACGAACTGGTGCCGCGCAAAGCGAACCCAAAGCCGATTGATCCGAACGTTCGCGCCGCCATTACGGAACTGGAGCGGGTGCTCGGAACGAGAGTCCGGATTATGGAAAAAGGCAAGGGCAAGGGTCTGATTGAGCTGGAGTATTACTCGGACGAAGATCTGGATCGAATCTACACCCTGATCGTCGGCCAGCAGCCGACCGATCCGGCTATGCTGTAGCTCGAGCGCCAGAAAACCGTAACGGCTCAGGACAGCAACGCGAGAATCTCCGACACCTGCCTCCGGATCTCCGGAAGCGGACTGGAGCCGAACAACTCCGTCTGTTGCGCCGGAACATGTTTCCGGGCGTCGATTGGCTTCGTTTTGTCGTGCAGGGCCTTTCGAGCGCCCTCGATCGTGAACTTCTGAGCGTAGAGCAAATGCTTGATCCGGAGCAGCAGTTCTACGTCTTTTCTGCGAAACATCCTCTGACCGCTCGACGATTTCCGGGGAGACAAACCCGGAAACTCGGATTCCCAATAGCGCAGCACGTAGGCCTCGACTCCAACCAACTGGCTCACTTCGCCAATGCGAAAGAACAGTTTGTTGGGAATCTCCGGTTGCTGCGCAGCCCCTGGTTCCTGATCGGCCGGACTATCCGCCATCAGATCCGCACACCCTCCATGAGACCGTCCTTGTCAGCAACCGTCTCAGGTTCCGCAGAAAGCGGTATGGCAACCTCCGGCAACACGAAACGATATCCCACGCGGGGTTCGGTCGTGATGAAAACGGGCTTGCCGACTCCAGGCTCGATTTTCTTGCGCAGTTGATTGATAAATACCCTCAGATATTCAATCTGATCGCCGTATTCCGGTCCCCAAATCGCCTGTAGAAGACGTTTATGCGGGATTGGCTTGTTGGGTTGACCCGCCATATATCGAAGGATATCGAACTCGGTGGGTGTCAGCCGCACCACCTTACCCCCGGCAACCACCTTACGGTTCGCGAAGTCCACCTCAAGGCCTTGAGCCGAGATCTTCCGGGGAGCGGTGTCTGTCGCAAAACCGGACCGTCGAAACGCGGCCCGCATTCTAGCCATTAACTCATTGAAACTAAAAGGCTTACACATATAATCGTCGGCACCGGCGTCGAGCGCCTGTACTTTGTCCTGATCCGAACTCCGGACTGAAACAACAATGACCGGGACGTCCCAGCCATTGCGAATGGCCCGGCAGGTCGCCAATCCACCCATACCAGGCATGTTGAGATCGAGCAGAATCAAATCGACTGTCTCCCGGCGAAGAATCTCGATCGCCTCCTCACCGCTGGCTGCCTCGAGGGTTCTGGCACTCTGAGAACTGAGACTCGCCCGCAGCACCCGCCGAATCTGAGGCTCGTCGTCAATCAGTAATATAGTTCGGTTCTCGACCATTCTCCTCCTCCAACATTAAAGATCCGGCCGGAAGGGCGAAACGGAAAGCGGGTCCCTCGGATTCGCAATCCAGCCAGATTCTTCCTCCAATCGCCTCCGCTATGTCCTTTGCAATCGCCAGGCCCAAGCCCGTTCCTTCAACACGTACCCTGCCGGATGAACCGCGGTAGAAGCGGTCAAATACCAGATTACGCTCCGGGTCGGGAAGCGGCGGACCCTCATTCATGATCGTAACGGTGATCTCGTCTCCCTCGTGCCGCGCGGATATCCAGATTCTGGCGCCCACCTCGGAATACTTCCATGCATTATCCAACACCTGCCTGATCATTTGTTCCAAAAGCAACCGATCGCCTCTCACTGCGCACAGACCATCCGGAATTTCAACGATCACGAGGTGCCGGGCGAAATGGCGCGCCATTTTTCCCAGCACGCGGGAAACGATCGACGACAGCGAGCAGTCTTCCACTCGCGGAGCCGACTGCCGCGACTGGATTCGAGCCAGGTCGAGTGAATCCTGAAGCAATTCATTCAGACGGTCCGCCTCCTCGTCGATCACTTCCACCAGTTCCCGGCTGTAGACTCCAGGGACGCCAAAGGCGCTGCGCATCATGGAGGCCGCCGCCTTAATAGAGGTAAGAGGGGTTCTGAAATTATGGGCCAGAGCGTTGAGCACGGTGGTTCTCAGCTCGTCACCCCGGCGAACGGACTCGATGCGGCTCCGCTCCTCGGAGACGGCAGCCCTGTCCAGCACGAGACCGACCAGGTCCGCCAGGGCACTCCGTACCTCGAGCGATGGCTCAACGCAAACGAGCTCGAGCACGCCATTACGATTAGCGGTATGAATCACAATGGGGACCCGCTGGCTCGGGGTTTGAACTCCCGCCTGATACGTACCCGGTATTCCTCCGACACGCAAGGAGGCGCCGCCACCGAATTGTTTGACGACCTCCCGTACCGCCTTGTTCGCCGCTTCTTCCAGGGTATCAGCCGAAAGAAGCGCGGCGCCCAGCCGGTGGAGGCACGCCATCTCGCCGCGCCGCTGTTCCACTTCTATCGCCCGTAGTTCCGAGCGCAGCGACAGATGGCTCCCGACCAGAGCCACCACAATAAAAACCAAAAAACTTACGGTGTCTTCCACCGAATTGAGACGAAAGCTGTAGGGCGGGTAGATGAAGTAATAGCTGAACGAAAGGCCGGCGGCCAGTGAGGCAGCGACGGCGAGCAGACGATCCGCCAGGGTTGCAAACGCCAGCACGCAGAGCAGAAGTACCATCGCGGCGACTTCGTCCTGATTCGGAAGGAACTGAAAGACAATTCTCGCCACGACCCATATGGCGATCACGCAGGCGACAATACGAAGCAGTCTCCTTGCTATTCCGGACATTAATCCGACTATAACGCTTCGAGTGGTTGCGAAACGCGGAGGCGGCGCGGTGGGGCCTACATCCGGGCCGGACTCAATGCGTTGCTACGTGAGGGCATGGCTCGATGAAACCTCCGTCAGAGCAGAAACCCGCAAGGCCAGCCCGAGGCCGTCGCGCCGTGGACCGCCTCATTGTGTCAGTTGCTGTCCTAAAATCGCCTGAGGATACCGGGCACAAGCTGGGCATAGACGATTCTCTGACGCATAACTTATTGATACTAAACATGATACTTGGCGGAGGAAGAGGGATTCGAACCCCCGAGAGCCTTTCGACTCTAACGGTTTTCAAGACCGGCGCATTC
>PLEX01000222.1:0-55208 GCA_003136575.1 Bryobacterales bacterium
CCGTTGGCGGGAAAGCAGACCAAAATCACGGGTGAGGTTGTCGACCTTTCCTGCTATCTTCAGCTTGGCAAGCACGGGGCGGCGCATGCGGCCTGCGGCGGCAAGTGCATCGCGGCCGGTGAAGCGATCGGCATTGTGACGAAAACCGGCGAGGTTTATCTGGCGATGGCGGAAGAGCACGACGCGCGCCGCGACGGTAAGACGACATTCCGCAAAGTTGCGGCTGATAACTTCGCCAAGGTGATTACGGTTACCGGAACTACGACGTCGATCAACGGCATAAAGACGATCTACGTGCAGGGCTACGCGACGATGTAGGGTCGTTGTTGGCTGCGCCCGGATTGGCGGGCGGACGAGAACCCGGTGTCGCAAACCGTGGATGCGTCGTAGTTCAGCGGACAGCCGTCCGTGATAGGTCAGGCGTCAAACAATTTGCCCTCCGGACGCCAGGTCCCGTCGGCCGTTCCGTACGGACTGGCAACGACGAGCAGATAGCCGTCCGGGTCTCGCATCCAGCACTCCCAGTGATTGGGTCCGCCGTCGCCATCTCGAGGGTTACGGTGCCGCGGTAAAACAATTTCGACCTCCATCTCAGCGGCTCTTTGCACGACGGACTCAAAATCGTCGACTTCGAACCACAACAAGACGCCGTTCCCATAAGGTCTGTCCTGCCGATCGGCGATTGGCCCGTGGTGGTGTTCCGCGTCGAAGCTGTGAAGTTGCATCACGAGTTGGCCGTTTGAAACCAATTGCTCGTATGCCGTTCCTCCATGAGCGCCTCGGCACCCGAGCAGGCGTTTATTGGCTGCTTTTTCCCACGTCGGTTACCGCGATCAGAGGTTGAGGTCGCATCCGACTAAACTACCAGATCCGGGTCTACACACCAATCCGGGTGCGCGGCCCCTCTTCCGCTCCACCTTTTTCCGCGCTGCCCGACCGTCGTTCCGCAAGGATGATCGGGATGCGCACGAGCGCAGTTGGGGCCGGAAGATCGAAACGGAATATCCGTGGATCGTTTCTAAGTCTTAATTGTCGCCAGGGCGCTGAGCCGAGTCGATAACGAAATACGACACTGGAATTTTGCGAGGCTCCAGCCGAAGCCCAATCTTTTGTATCGCGCTGAAGACTGAAGGCCCGTCCGCCTCATTCCAAGTCAGGCTGAAGTTGTAAAAGCCGTCCAGTGCGGTCTCGTCCTTCACGTTGCCGGGGCCGAATGTGGAAAGAAAAGAAGCCAGCGCGGCCATCGAATACCGGTGGGCCGATATTGTGACGGTTGGGTTGCCCTTATTGAACGGACCCAGACCAGTCACTTCGTCGTCCCTTGACTTTTCCATCTTCAGGCCAATCTTCGATGCCACCAGCGCGTAACCCGATTCCTCAACCTCCTGCCGGTGATACTTAAGCTGGAAACGGTCCAAAAGCAGTTGTTGGAGCATGGCAAGAAGCTGAGCCTCGGTCGCTTTCGGATCCTCGGCCTTCGCCTGAATAGTGAAGCGTTCGTCGCCCCCGATAACCCACTCCGGCGCATTTCGGATCATCGATATCGTCTTCAGCTGCCATGCCATCCCGATGAGATGGCTCAGGCGCCCGTCCGTGATAACGCAGCGGCCTGTCGGAATGCTCGCTGTGTCCGGACCGCCGCTGGAATCGATACCCCGGCATCCGCCGCGAACGCCCTTCAGGTTTCCGGGTTCCGCGGGATGGATAGAAGCAACTTCAAAGCCAGGAGGCTGCTGTGCCGCGAGAAAGCCTGCGATGAGAAACAGCGGGATGAGTCTCATGTGTTCGCTCCGCTGAAGAACCGCGAGGAATCCGGACGAAACAGCAGCCAGGCGATGACGGCGAGAAAGACAGCGTGGATTGCAGTTTCGCGAAATGAGCCGAACGCGCTCAGGACAACGTGGAAGGCCATCCACGCGATGGCAAGCCAGCGCGCCCAGTTTTGTCCCAGGAGCAAAAACACGCCGGACACAAACGCGAGGAATTCGGTGAGCTCGATCCAGATCCCATCGGGCGCCGATAGCTCGCGGAAGTGATAAACAAACCCAACACCACCGACCGCCAGAAACAGCAAGGCGACGACGAGAACCGGAACGGGTCTGGATTTCCAAAACATTGTTAAATGGCGGCGTGGGACCGGCGAAAGCGTACCCGTTTCTAAACCGCCTCTTTCACACTTCGCCCATTATCCCGCCGCACACGGCTCAATTTCAAGCCACCGGCGCGACTTTTATCTCTCCCCGCTTGATTGCGCTCATGAACAATCCGTAGTCCGCTTCGGTCTGGTCGGCGTATTCCACCGCGAATGTCACGAGCGCCTCTGCAGTCTTTTCAGTGGAGCCGCAGTAGCCGCGAATCCGGCAGACGTCGCCCGAGCGGGCGTGGCCCCGCGCGAGCAATTCCCCTGCCAGCAGCGCAAGGCGGCTCAAACCTGCGCCGCGCAGCTTTTCGAGATCTATGGTACCCTTGCGGTCGTTCAGTTGCCTCACCAGGTAGTCGTACGGGCCGATCCGTGTCCATCCCAGCAGTAGGTCGGAAGTGGTCTGGATGGCTCGCTGCCCCTGCACTACCCGGCGCCCCTGATGGCCCCCCGTAGCCCCGGCCTCCGGCAGATGTTTCGCGTAGGCCGATGCCACTTCCTGTTTAATCTGGAGGAACATCGGATCGCGAATGCCATTTCCTTCAAACAGCACCACATAGGCACGCAATCCGACACTGCCGGTTCCAACGACTTTGAAACCCACATCGATCGGCCGGAACATGTCAAACACGTGTTTTCGCTCGGGGGCAAGCGTCTTTCGGTAGCCGGCCAGGCTATCCAGAACGGCACGCGCTTCCTTCCCGCGCACTCGCCGCAGTACAGGGGGCTGATCGCGAAAACGGGGCATTTCATGGTTGTCGGCTTCCGTGTATTTCTTCAGCAGATCCAGCGGGCTCGCTCGTTGGGACTGCCGCAAGGCGGCGTGAACGGGACTGATGCGGTCATCGCGTTTCACCAGGTGCCGTGCAACCTGCAATATCGGCCGAGTCGCGAACTCTGTCACGAATTCGCCGTAGTTCTCGACGAAAAGCGTCGCCGCGGACCGGCACTCCTCGGAATCGTGGCCGCACTCGCGCCCGGCCAATACAATGCTGGCCGCCATGCGCTTCACGTCCCATTCCCACGGGCCGCGAATCGTTTCGTCGAAGTCGTTCAGGTCGAAAACGAGTTGGCCATCGGGCGCCTCGAACGATCCCATATTCTGTACATGAGCGTCCCCGCACAGTTGCGCGTACACGCCGGAATTCGGCAAACGCGCCAGGTCCGCAGCCATGATGGCGACCGAACCGCGAAAGAAGGTGAACGGCGAAACCTTCATTCGCGCATGCTTCAGTGGCATCAGCTTCGGGACTCGCTCCGCCGCCGAGGCGAGCAGCACTTCTATCGGATCGAAGTTCCGGTCTTTCGGATTCAGATGCGCCTGGGCGCGCCGGCCGACGGCATCGCGGCGGCTTTTCCCTTCTTCGATACGCTTTTGGACGCTGTCGACGTGCGTGGAACTCAATAAATCTCTCCGGAAACCATCATCGCCTGGTTGTCCGCGCGGTGCCGGGAGCCATTCAGAAACGCAGGAACCGCCGGAAACATTTCCGGCAACGCAGCGGGCGAATGAATATCAGCCGGAGGACTTCTTCAATAGACCCATCGCGATCCCTGCCGGTCACGTCGCGTGAGGAGCAGTTCGGGCAGGTATGGCGGCCGGAGACGGAAGACCTGACGCGCCGGGTGGCTCGTTCTCCATTATCCCTGGAGACCGGTCGCGAAGCCGGAACTGGCGAACCCGACAGAACGGCTGAATTCTTCGCGCTCGGCGTGCGCGCGATCTCATCCGCCCGCACGACAACCTGAATGACTCCGGCTGCCGCCTCGACTTGCCTCGCGGCGATGCCCGACGATTCCTGAAGCTTCGATAATTCGGCGAGCTGACTCGCCTCGCACCGCTCAAGTGCCGCGACTCGGATGTCGATGCTCCGCCCGACGGCTTCGGCCGTCTCGTTGAGTTACCGCCGCGCTTTGGCCTCGACGTCCTCAATGAGTTTCGTTTCGATCGCTTCGATCCGCGCATCGACCTGCAACCGGACGAGACGAGCGAGATCGTCGGTAACCGGTCTTCGATGCCTTCACCGGCCAGACTGTTGTTCCCAGCCTCGACAGAGACGTGTTCCTTAACGGCGGGTGGACTTTGACGCATAGCGATGGGAAACACCCCTGAAAGCCCTTGTCGGCCGTCGAAGCCTTTGATTTTGAGAGTCAGTCGGGTCCAACCCGGGCACGACCCCGGCTTATCCGGCGGCCCGTTCAAGCGGCCTTCCCCGCAGCCGGTTCAGTTCGTCGACGATTTCCTGGCGTACCGCGTCGCGCAAAGCTCCGCTTTCCTGGACGGCACGGCCCGCTACCGGGATCGCCTTCAGTACGCGAAGTTGAACCTCGCCGCTCTTACCCCACAACCAGGTCTTTGACGGCAACACTTTGCCGGTACCCTCGACGACCAGCGGGAGGATCGGAACCTGTTCGCGAATTGCCAACTGAAAGGCGCCTTCGTTAAATGGCTGCACTTCGCCGTCGATGGACCTTCCACCTTCGGGAAAGAACACAACGGAACAATTCTGGCGAAGGTATTTTGCGCATTTCAGGATGGCCTTCGCTCCCCGCCGCGCCACTGCCCGATCTACCGGAACGTCGCCTGCCATCCTGAGCATCCAGCCGAGCAGCGGAATGCGGAACAACTCCGCCTTCGCCAGCCATTTCGTATCCAGGTTCAGATGGGAAACCACGGGAATATCGGCCAGCGACTGATGGTTGCTGACGATTACATACACCTGGCTCCGGTCGAGGTGTTCGCCGCCGGTAATGCGGACTTTCGATGGGTTGATCCTTGCGAGCACACGCCCCAGGCGACGAAACCAGCGTCCGGTTCTGAGGCGCAGACCTTTATCGAATAACCAGACGATACCGAGCAGCGGTACCCACAGAACAACGAGGACGGCACTGGCGGTCCAGATCCAAACGGATCTGAGGTATTGAATCATGTGGGATGAGAGCCACGAATGGCCGTCCATTCATGCTATCAGGCGGCAGATTCGAAGCTGGTCTGTTCACCGGTCAGCGATAGGCTGGGTATCCGTACTTGGTGAACCGCCACGGCACGGCAAGGTTCGCCGCCTGCCCATGTCCGGCCCGTCCTGGCAACCGTCTACTTCGGAACAGATACCGTAATATTGCGGAATTTCAGGCCACCGGTGTGATCGCCCTGAATGTAGAAGGGACCCGGATCGCCTTCGTTCGCGTCGAGCGCGCCGCCGGTGATGCCTTCGATTTCCTTGTGGTTGGTCGTCACCACGCCGTTGCGCGAGATGGTGACCGTTCGGCCGACCAGCATCACGTCAAACGATTCCCATTGTCCGGGCGTGCGTGGCAGCGTTTGCTCCGGCGCGATGCGGCCGTAAATAGAACCCATGCTTCGATTGGGCGGATCCGTTCCCGGAGCTTCATATTCCAGCTGAACCTCATACCGACCGCGCAGATAAAAGCCGCTGTTGGCGCGGTCGGGACAGTTCACCTCGAAGTGGACCTTGAAATCGGTGTACGCCGTGGTCGACTTCAGATTGTCGCCGTGGTCGGTGTTGACAAGAAGGCCGTCCTGCACCACCCAGTGGCTGTTGGCCGGATTGCCGATCGGCTCCCACCCGGTGAGATCTTTGCCGTTAAAGAGAGCGACCGGCGTCGTCCACGCCTTCGGCTCGGGGCGATTCAACGCTGGAGCGGGAAGGCCGGTCACCGGAGTCGAATTGGTTCCGTTCTTGATTGCGCCGATCAGTTTGCCGCCGACAGCGTCAAGCTCCCAGATGGTAGCCGGGCGCGTCGCGGTTGCGGCAGTGACGGTAACGCTGAGGTGCGAACCCTCGGCCTTGAAGTCTTTCATCTGGATGACGTTGCCGCCGGAGGGCTGAAACCACACGTCGAGTGCGCCGTTCTTTTCGGTCACACCGAGCCAGTAGGAACTGTTGGAGTTGGCGCCGGGGACGGTAAAATCCCAGCGGCCGGCAAGGGGACTGGCTCCATGGCAAAGCAAGGGCGCGAATATCGCGGAAACGAGGGCGATGGCTGCACGGTTCATAACACAGTATTGTATACGAGACGGGCGAGGGGATTCGAACTCGACGGCTGAGCGCGCGATGCGGAGATTTGACACAGAGAAAACGGTTCGTGCAGGGCGGATCGGGAGGTCAACGCAATTGGTAATTTTTTTTCGTCGTTTTGACGGTCGCGGTGCTAACGTCGGGATGCGCTGTGGCCACAACGCATCCCTTATGACGCGGGTTCAGGCTACCTTCCTTAACGGTGCCCTCAGTGGTTGTCCTCTGGTCGGCAGGGGCATCCGGACAAGATTCCTGCACGATTCGGGCAACTCCTTGCGGACCGTCCCGCCGAAGTACTCATCGAGCGGAAACAGGGCGTGCGGTCGCAGTTCGCGGTATACCCGCCCCAGCTTCTGTTCGATCCTGTATAGCTGGTGGAAGAAACTGCCCCGATCAATGTTGAGCCGCCGGCAGCACAGCTTCCAGTCGGCGCCCAGCAGGAAATGAAAACGAAATATCTGGTACTCGACGTCCTCAAGGGCACGCTTGCTGACGAGGCAAAAATCGGCCATATATTCCTCGTCTTTCATTCCCCAACAGAAGTTGCCATCGGAACCCTTCATCGGCTCCAGACTCACTCGTCCGATGTGCTTCTCTTTGGAAGCGCAATATCGGAATTTTGCGTAACAACTGCGGAAGATTTTCCTTAGCACACAACTGCAGGGGCTCTTCTCCGTCCTGCCGCCGCGACGCAATCCCATGCCCAGGCAATGCGTGCAACCTTCCTTTGCCAATCCTACGGCTTCTGAACTGCTCCAGTCGAAAGTCAAGTACGCTCCTTATCGGTCTGTGCGAAAACCCACAGCCGAATTCCTGCTTTTAATTTCTCTCGTTTTTGTTTAATTCGTACGTATTATCCCATATTATTTTAGGCAGTATGTCTGTTTTCTTTGCGTTATCTATTACTTACGCTATTCCAGCCGTAGGCGAAAATACTACAAAAAATCCCGCGATGCCGCCGCCTATTTCTCGCGGAAATATACTGGAAACCGGAGGCGCCGATATCACAGCTATACATCACCGGACTCTGCCAGCGCCTTGTTGAAATTGCGCGCGAGCGGGTGCGGGCGGGCGATTTCAGCGAGCGGGCGCTGGCCAAACGCGCCGACCTGTCACAGCCCCATCTGCACAATGCCCTCAAGGGGATACGCATACTTTCGCCGGAGGCGACCGACCGGCTGATGCATGCGCTGGACGTTACGGTGCCTCAGGTGTTGTGGTCTTCGAGCGTCGGAAACGCCGCCGAAATTCGCGCGGTTCCAATCCTCAGGAATCGCATCGGGCCCGGCACTGTCGCGTCTTTCAGTATCTTTAGCGGCTATATGCCTTTCCCTGCGGGCATGCTCGCGCGGCTCAAAGAGCCATTGAGCGCATACCTTGCCCCCGATCTGGCATTGCCAAAAGAATATCGGGCGGGCGATCTGGTACTGCTGGATCCGGCCCCCGCGTTACGGATCGCCATTCCGCAGTTCTCCAGCTGCGTCGTGGCGGAGAACGCCGGCCTGCGTGTAAGATACGTGAGGCGGTCGGACGGCGCGCTTGACGTGGCGAGCGACCCGGATTTCTCCGAACCGGCGGACCGGCAATCGATTCCGCTCCACGGCAGGAATATTCTCGATATAGTGAGGGCACGAATTGTTTGGATCGGCCGTGAAGTGGAAACGCCGCTCGCAGGATCGTCTGGACCGACTCGCGGCGGCGATTGACGCGATCGCCGAGCGGGACCGGAAGCTGGTCGACGAAAGCGCAGACGTCGAAAGGCTCAGGGAGCAGGGCGCCGCCGCAATTTATAAGCTTTGCAGGGAATTTACCGACGCCTTGAACGCCAGACTGGCGAGTCCGGCGCTCAATCTCGATCCGGCGGACTGGAAAGACAACAGTTTCGACGATACGGGATCCAATCTCCTGCAGATCAGCCTGCGCGGCCGGCTGCTTCAGATCGAGTACGCCGCGACCGACGAACCGTATTCGAGCGAAGACTTCCGCCACCGATACGTGCTGCGCGGCTGCGTCCGGTCGTTTAACCAGGATTTCCTCGAGCGGGATACGGTGGATGAACAGCAGATATTTTACTGTCCGATCGAATCGCGCGCGGAGTGGCACTTTTTCGATGCGCGGACGTACCGGACGGGTTTGGTGTCAATCGATTATCTGGCAGCGGAATTGGAGCGACTGCTTTAAAGTCGTCCGGAGGGCGACGCCGCAAAGATTTGTTCTTTGCGCAGTCACGATTTCCCGAGCACCGCTTCTCCGTAAACCTTCAGCACTTCGCTCGCCGTCCGCGCCCAGCTGAACCGTGCAGCCTGCCTGCGCCCGCGCGTCGTCAGTTCCTCGCGGAGTTCGTGGTTCAACAGCACTTCCAGGATCCCGCGCGCGATATCAAAGACATTTTCGGGATTCACCAGCATCGCGGCGCCGCCCACCACCTCCGGCAGCGAACTGACCTGAGAAGCGATCACGGGCGTGCCCGAAGCCATCGCTTCGAGCGGCGGTAGCCCAAAGCCCTCGTACAGCGATGGAAACACGAACGCGGTCGCCAGTTCGTGAAATACCCGCAGCGTATCGAGCGGCACGAATCCCAGAAACCGCACCGCGTTCTCCACCCGGCTCTGAATCACGGCGCGGCGCACAGTTGGGTAACGCGAAATATCGTCGCCGATGATAATCAGCCGCAGATCCTTGTAGCCGCCGTGATTCTCCAGTTTCTGACGCACCACGGAAAACGCTTCGATCAAACGCGGAATGTTCTTTTGCGGGCGAATCGAACCGGCATAGAGCAGAAACGGATAGTGAATCTGGTAGCGCTCCAGAATCCGGTGGCGTTCGCGCGCGACGGAACCGGGAGTCGGCTCTGGGGCTACAGTGTGTCCCGGCCCTGGAGCAATCGTCAGACCGGATCCAGCCGGCCTCCCCTGACGCCCCAGGAACTGCGGGTCGGGTGCGTTGTAGATCAGGCGTACGCGATGCGCGGCGCGCGGAACCAGATTCACGATATCCCGCTGCGTGGCACCGGAGACGGCGATGATTCGGCTGGCGCGCTCGAGGCCTTGCTTCAACCGAAAGATGTGCGCGGCGTGCAGTGCGCCGGTCGCTTCGTCAAAAAAGAGGCTGCTCAGATCGTGGATGGTTACGACATAAGGCCGTTGCATCAACAACGGTACCCGGTGAAAGGGGATGTGCGTCAGATCCACCCGCAGGCCGGCGAGCAGTTTTGGCAGGAAAAAGTGGTCGGCGCGGGAGGCGTCGCGCCGGCTGTAGATCTCGACGCGGAAATTACCCGGCAGAGCGGGAATCTGCCGCTGGTCTTCGTCCGAACAGATCAGGACGAACTCGTTCGCCGAATCCTGCGCCGCCATGGCATGCAGCAGATTGCGGATGTAGGTGCCGACTCCAAAATCGCGAATTCGGCGGACATCGAGCGCAATCCTCACGTGAACGGCCTGTCGGGCTAAGTCCGGTTCGCGTTGCCGACCGCTGCAACTTCGTTGCGACTCACATCGTCAACGACGCCCGCGACTTTGTCGCTCACGTTATCAACAGCGCCCGCGACCTTGTCGCGGCGCCACGCATAGAGCGGGAAGCGCGCAGTGAGAGCCTCCACGCGCGTGCGAACGCCGGCAATCGCGGCCTCCGAAGTCTCCGATTTCACGCTGCGAAGCACTTCCGCGATGCAGGATGCAACTTCCCGCATTTCCCTCTCCCCGAATCCGCGCGTGGTCACCGCGGGGCTTCCCAGCCTGATTCCGCTTGGATTCATCGGAGGGTTGGTATCGAACGGAATGGCGTTTTTGTTGACCGTAATGCGCGCGGCATCCAGCGCGTTCTCGGCTTCCCTGCCGCGCACGCCCTTCGAGAACACGTCGAGCAGCAGCAGATGCGTATCGGTGCCGCCCGAAACGACGCGGAAACCCTCCGCCCGAAGCCCCGTTGCGAGCGCCTTCGCGTTGGCCAGCACCTGCGTCTGGTAGTCCCTGAACGATGGCTGGAGCGCTTCGAGGAAGCAAACCGCCTTCGCGGCCACAACATGCATCAGCGGCCCGCCCTGCACGCCGGGAAACACGTTTCTGTCGATGGCGGCGGCGTATTTTTCGCGCGCCAGAATCAGGCCTGAGCGCGGCCCGCGCAGAGTCTTGTGCGTCGTCGTCGTCACAATGTCGGCGTATTCACATGGATTAGGATGCAGCCCGGCCGCGACTAGTCCGGAAAAATGCGCCATATCGACCACGAGAAATGCGCCGACGGAATCGGCGATCTGGCGGAATTTCGCAAAATCCCACTGCCGCGGGTACGCGCTGCCGCCCGCGATGATCATTTTCGGTTTGTGCTCGTCGGCCAGGCGCGCGACGTGTTCGAAATCGATTCGCTCGTCTTCCCTGCTTACCTGGTATCCGACCACGTGGTAGGTCTTGCCGGAAAAGTTCAGCTTGTGCCCGTGCGTGAGGTGTCCGCCATGAGCCAGATCGAGGCCCATGATCGTATCGCCAGGCTGCAGGATAGCCGCGAACGCCGCCTGATTCGCCTGCGATCCGGAATGCGGCTGCACGTTGACATATTCGGCGCCAAACAGCTTCTTCGCGCGTTCGCGGGCGATCTCTTCGATCTGGTCGACGAACTCGCACCCGCCGTAATAGCGCTTGCCCGGATAACCCTCGGCGTATTTGTTGGTCAGAACGCTGCCGGTGGCTTCGAGAATGGCTTCGGACGTGAAGTTCTCGCTGGCGATCAACTCGATCTGGCTGTTCTGCCGCTCGGCTTCTTTCTGAATCAGGCGGCAGACATCGGGGTCAACTTCCGCCAGCGGACGGGCCATGGGGTTATTCATAGGAATAAAGACGGGGAAACCGAATTCTAACATTCGGGGCGAGGCTATCAGGCTGGCGGTCTCGCATGGGATCGTTTGGCGGGTGCCGGTAGCGGCTTGCGGCGCCCAATGGTGAGACTCGGCGGGTCTGGACCTTTGTTAAACTTAAAAGACAGGCAGCGGGGTCGCCCAGGCGCGAAGGTAAAGGCAAATGACGAACGAAGAAATGCAGCGGCCCATCGAAGCGCGCGACAGGCAACTGGATACGATAGTCGGGCTGCTCGCTTCGCTTGCCGAGAGGCTGAACTCCCTGGTGCGCCTCTCTGAAATTCAAAACGAGCGGCTATCCCGCCTCGAAGAATCGCGCGGATAAACAGCGCGCCTCAATCCCCGGAAGCTTCGCTCGGCGCCGATTCCCGCGCCCCGCTCCACGCGGGTAAGCTGACACTCCTCATCCACGCGCGCACCGCCGTCCGGTTCGTCCGCAGCAACGAAATTCCCAGCATCAGGAGTGTAACCACAATCGCAGCCGAAACAGTCTGCGGCAAGGTTAGATTTTCCTTGAAAAACCAGAACCACCGGCCATAGACCAGTTCCACGTGCACCCAATACACCAGCAGACTGGTTACCCCGAACTGGCGCACCATGCTCCACTGGCCGTCGCGCAGCCCCAGATTCCACGCATACGAAAACGACAGCAGGACCAGCAGCACTCCGAGCTTAATGAAAATCAGAGCAGGGCTGTCGCGCCAAAAATCCACGTTCGGATAAACCGAATACGGAAGATTCGCGAAAAACCAGGCTCCAAACGCCAGTGCCACGCCCGCGCCGCCCAGCCATTGCATCGCCGTGCCAACCCGATGGCGCTCGATCTGGCGGAGCAGGCTCCCGACGCACATTCCGAACGCGACAAACGCGCCCCAGGGAAAAAATCCGAAGTAGAAAGTGTCGGGAGCCAGATAATGCTTCACCAGCGGCGGCACTCCGCTCCAGTCGAGCCCGGAAACGATCGGCCCCGCGGCTGCGATCAAGACCCCCAGCACCGCGCACAGGCGTATCCGCTCAGCCGTCCGGAATACCGCCATCGCCGAGAGGCACAATAGCGCAAAGCCCATCGTATTCAAAACGTCGACGCGCAGCAGATCGGTCCACGGGCTTTTGTCTATTGAGACAATCCACATCTGCAGACGAAACGCGAAAGCCAACGCAAAGATCTGCCCCGCGCGCTTCAGCGCAGCGATGAAGCGGCCGCGCGAATCGGCGCCTTTGCGTTCCTGGCCGTCCATTCCGAACGCAAACGTGACCCCCAGCAGAAAAAGAAAAACTGCCGGCGGCATTCCGCCAACGAACTGTGACGCCAGATACGGCCCGGTTTTGCGCAGATCGTCGCGAAGGAACGAATGAAACACGTGCCCCTGGAGCATGGTAATGGCCGCAAGGCCGCGCATCCAGTCGAGATAAGCCAGGCGTTGGGAAGGGGGCTTCATCCGCTATTGTTCAATCTTGTGTCGAGTGGCGCCTTTCGGCTTCAGCTCCAGATCCTTTTCCGCCACCGCGCCAGTCTTGACCGAAGAAAATGTAACCATGCGGTAATCGCCCGACGGCATGACCAGTTTTTGCTGCGCGATCAATCCGTTGCTGCCGTACCACAGTTCCGCCTGCTTCAGGTTCTTCTTCGTATCGGCCGATTTTGGCACCAGTTTTAAGTGCGCGGTGCCGGCCGTCCCGATCTTCTCTTCGCCCAGATACGTGATGTCGTACGCCGATTTCAGCTCCGCGCTCGATGCGCCGAATCCCAACGCAAGGTATTGATTGACTGCTCCCTGATACTTCGCCATGTCGAAAACGTCCAGGATGTTTGTTTTCGGATGGTAAACAAGGCCCTCATGTCCGTCGAATGCGAGCTTGTCCGTGTGGTTTCCCTTGTACTCGATCAGCACCCTGATAAGCCCGGCTTTGTCGCGCGCCAGTTTTATGGCGCCCGTCCGGATGTCGTCTTCGTTGACCACCGCGTTGTGGTCGTTCTCCGTAATATCCGCGGTGAGGCCCACAAAGGTTTTCGATGCCGCGTCGATCCTGTCGAAAACGAGCGCGGACGGGTCTGCGGCGCAGCACAGCGCGGAGGCGGTAACAAAGGCGAATATGAAGTGCGAGCCGGGACCCATTTTTCGTGCTGTTAATCTGACGTTGGATTCGGGGACGAGAGGTACGCTGCGGAGCTTGAGACAGGCACGGGAATTGTCAATAAACGTTACGGTTTAGCGAATGCCAGGTAACCGGTCACTTCCTGTTCGGAATCGTAAAGTGGCTCAATCCGTGTGATGACGCGTTTTTTTTGCGTCCTGGCGGTCAGGACCCTTCCAAGTTCCACCAATCGTTTGTCTTCCGGTATGGCGTTCACCAGTTCCGTCTCGATATAAAATTCTGACTCGCCCTGGTGAGCGGGGAGCGACGTGATCTCCGCGGCATTCGGTATCTTGGGCCAGTCGTGAAACCAATCGCGCGGCGCGCCGAAAATGAACAGAACGATGACGACGCAGATGACGTCGTACTGCCACACTCCGCGCTGGTAATCCCACAAAACGATCCGCCTGAGCACGCTGGGCACAGATCTCAGTGTATCAACCGTCCGAATCGCGGCAGGTCATGCTATCCACGCCGGGTGCTCACGGAAGACGTTCCCTGGCCCGGCGAGTTGCCCGTAGACCGAGGGATTCTCCAGGCACCGGGGTAAAGATCCCGCTACCGCGCGACCCGCAGCAACCGGTATTCGCCAGTCACTCCATAAACGCTCAAAGGTTCCAGCACGCCGCCTCGCTCCAGTGCGGCGACGGCCTTCTGAAACGACGCCCACTCGGGCAAATCGCGGTCCGGAGTCAGCGCCACGTAAGCCACGTTTTCGCGAAACATAGCAGACCGCAACTGGTCCGGCGTCACCAGCGACCCGGGTGGCCCGTAAGAATTCCGATACCCATCTCGAACGAACCCGTGCACCGTCCTGCGCCCTGTGTTGACCTGAAAAACCGGATCCAGTTCCGCGAGCAGCACCGCGTCCGCCGGCGTGTAGGCGCGAATGAACGTGAACAGCGTCTCCATTTCGTGCCAGTTATCGGGCCTGACGGTGCCGCCGTCGACTGGATCTCCGGTCACCGCGCCGAGCGACGGAACCGTCGCCACGCGCGACGCCCCGAACCACAACGCCGGCAGAATCATCAGCACCGCCGCCGCTTTGGCGACCGTCGCGAATCTCCCCGTCCGAGCCACGCGCCAAAGCATCCAAAGGAATAACGGCAGCACCGGCGCGAAAGCATCGAGAGGCGATTCCGTCCGCCAGATCAGCATGGCCGAATAGAAACCGATAAACAGGTCCGGCACAAAGAACCTCCGCCGGATCAGCACGATCAGCAGCGCGACCGCTGTCAGAAGCCCCGGATACAGATTCTGCCAGCCGGTCAGCAGCGTAAATGGACTCGCGGCCAGCAGCATTGCGTTCTTTCCCGTGAGCACCGCCAGTTCGCTCAGATGCAGGTTCGCCGCCGGTACGCCGCCATGCGCCAGCGACCAGCCGAGCCAGGGCGCGGCAAAGATGATCGCGGTTCCGGTAAATTTCGCCGCGCTTCGCAAACGTCCGGTTGCCACCAGCGTTACCAGACACGCGAGAATCAACGAAACGCCAACCGAAAACGTGATCGTTGCAAGCCCTGCAAAGAACCCGGCAAACAGCGCCTTATCGTCGAGCAGCGCCAGCAGGCACGCTGTCACCAGCAACCCGAACAGCGGCTCGGCGAATAGTCCCGTAGCCAGGTAAAGGACCGTTGGCGATGCCGCTGTCATCAGCACCAGCATCCAGGCGCATTCGGCCGATGCACCCATCTTGCCGAGCAGCCGTTTCGTCAGCCCCAGCCACAACAACGTGCACAGAAGCGGCGCAAGCTTGAGCCATTGCGCTTGCCGCGAAACCATGGCAAACAGCGCCAGAAGAGCGGGGAACAGAGGCGGGTCCAGGTGCCGCGCGCTGCCGAATGCCTCCGCACTCGCCAGGTTAACGCCGTCGCGGTAAGCCAGCCCGATTGCAGGCGCAAACCACGCGATCCCGTAAAGAACGGCCAGCATTGCCGCCAGACAAATTTCGAGGTCGCGATACAGCCGGGGAGAAATCCGTAACGAAGACACTTATCCTCCAGCATAGTGGCGGGCCTGTGTTATGTTCGTTCGACAGCCCATGCGCGTTACCTTTAAGCAACCCGCGCCAGTTACGCCGCCGGACCCGGCTGAATGGGTAGCGCCGCCGATATCGGGCGCCTGGTCCGCCAGCGCTTGCGCTTCCAGAGCGCCCTGCCGCGTCGATCTGGCCGGCGCGACGCTCGACATCTGGCCCCTCTACCTCTTCCACGAGAAGCCTGTCACAGTGAACTTCGCCGTCGATCGGTATACATATTGCGACATCGCAGCCAACGGCGGCAAGCGGATCGTCCTGCGTTCGAGGGATCTCGCAATTGAGGAGACCTTCGAGTCGCTCTCCCGGTTGAAAGCGGCGACGCGCTATCGCCTTCCCGTTCTTGCACTGCTGACGCGGTTTTTCGCTCCCGCGCTCGCAAAGATGAACGCCGGGCTGACAATCGAGTCGCACTCCGAGGCCCCCGCCGGCGCTGGGATCTCCGGCTCTTCCGCGCTCATGATTGCGACTGCGACGGCGCTGAACGAACTCACCGGCAGCGGCCATTCGCTCGAAAAAATCCGCGAAATCGCCCAAAACGTGGAGGCGCAGGTCATCCGCGTCCCCACCGGCGCGCAGGATTATTACCCCGCCATGTATGGCGGCGTTTCAGCCGTCGAGCTTACTCCCTCAGGCATTGTCCGCAAGGCTCTTCCTGTCGACGCGAACGAACTGAACCGCCGCTTCGTACTTGTCTACACGGGCGCGCCCCGCAACTCCGGCATCAACAATTGGGAGGTGATGAAAGCGCACATCGATGGCGACCGAGCCATCCACCGCAACTTCGACCGGATCGCCGCCATAGCCAACTCCATGCGGGACGCGCTGGAGTCTCGCGATTGGGATAGCGCCGGGCGTCTCATGCGGGAAGACTGGAGCTATCGCCGCAAGAACATTCCGAGTATCACGACCGATGAGATCGACCGCCTGGTAACGGTCGCCCGGCGCGCCGGGAGCAAGGGCGCGAAAGTCTGTGGCGCGGGTGGCGGCGGTTGCGTGGTGTTTTTGGTCGAACCGGAGACGCAGGAGAGAGTCGCCAGGGCGCTCGAAGCGGCCGGCACGAAAGTGCTGAACGCCAGGGTAGCCCCGCGCGGTGTGGAAGTCGTAAAGCGCGCGGCGAACGCGCCCAGGAAGCCGCGCAAAGGAGCGAGCTAAGCGCTTGGCTGCCGCACACAAACGCGATCGTCTTCTCCCGCTTGTCGGCGCGGGAACCTGTTTATTGCTTAACCGCCTGCTGCTTTACTTTGCACTGGTGCCCATCGGTCGGTTCATGGGAGGAGAAATGATTGCGCAAACGGTGCCCCCGCTCGTCGCCGCTGCCATCGCCTCAGCCCTCTCCATGGCCATTTTTGAATCGCGGAAACTGGCCGACACCGGACTCGCGTGGATCGGCGGATCCCTCAGAAATCTGTTGACCGGGATTGTTCTCGGCTTCGCAGCCGCGTGCCTGGCCATCCTGCCTGCCGTCGCGCTTGGCTTCGCGCATTTCCACTATTTGCCGAATGCCGACGTCTCCTGGCGCGGCGCGATGTTCGCGCCCGTGTTGCTGTTTTGCGGCGCGCTGGGCGAAGAAATCGCGTTCCGTGGATTCGTTCTGCAATACCTGATGCGCGGCTACGGCCGCTGGGCCGCAATCGTCGGAATCGGGGCTCTTTTCGGACTTCTTCATGCGGGCAATCCGGGCGCAACCACCGTCAGCACCGTAAACACGGCCGCCTTCGGCATCGTCTTCGGGGCGGCGCTGCTCAGATCGCAGGATCTTTGGCTGCCTGCCGGCATCCATTTCGCCTGGAATGCCGCATTGCCCTTCCTCGGAGTGACGCTCAGCGGGCTTACAATAAAAGTGACCGGGTACGAACTGGTATGGAGCGCCGGGGATTTATGGAGTGGCGGAGCTTACGGGCCGGAGGCAAGCGTGGTCACCTCGGTGGTGATCGTGCTGCTTTTCGTCGCCGTCTGGAAATCGCCGGTGGTCAAAGGCTCCGCGTATATGGTCGCGGAGTCCGAACCGGCGCTATCGCCATTCTGACGCTGCTCGCCTGCGCGCTGGCGCCGGGCGGCGTGCTGGGACCTTCCGATAAACTCACCGACGACGAGAAAATCGAATTGCTGCGTGGCCTGATGGCCGAGTTTGCCACCTTGCGCGTCCCGCTGGCCCGCTCGAAGAAGCCACTTGAATTTTTTCCCGATGGAACCTTCAACCAGCAGTATTGGGAGAACACGGCTCGTTCCATGGGACCGGCCGCTCGCGCCGGCGATCAGATTAAGATCACCAAGGTCACGTTCCAGGGCGACCGGCTGCTATTCGATATCAACGGCGGCCTCAGCAGCGGTCGCCACTGGTACGACGGCATTTCGGGTGGTATCGGCGGGGCCCCACAGAGCCAGGTCGACAATCCCAACGTAAGCGCCAGCGGCACGCCGACTTACGGCACGTACATCGTCGTGATCTTCCGCAAGCCGATGGAAGGTCTTACTTCGGCGGCGGTAAAGACGATGCTCGCGCCGATCATGAATTTCGACCAGCGCTCGGCGACGCAGCTTTATTCCGAGACGCTTTCGCCCGAGATGCAGCAGGCCATCACCGAGAAGCGCGCCATGGTGGGCATGACGCGCGATCAGGTGAAGATGGCGCTCGGTCCTCCCGACCAGCACGGCCGCGAGACGACGAAGGATGGCCTCGAAACCGAATACTGGATTTACGGCAAGCCCCCGGGGAAGATTTCGTTCGTGACCTTCGCCGGGAGCAAGGTCGTAAAGGTGAAAGACGAGTATGCGGGGCTGGGCGGCGACGTGGTGCAGCGCTGACCCTTCAACGCCGCTCGCTTTCGCCGCGTGGTGTCAACGCTTCCAATAGCCCGGATAATACCGATGGTCGCGGTACCGCGGGGCAATCCAAACCGCATGAGGATACGGACGCGGCGTCCAGTAGCCTTCGCGCCAGCGATACTGCGCGCCGACCGGTTCATAGAAACCCGAAATCCAGACATGGTTCGGACCAGGCGCGGGCGGACGGGTGTAATGCGCGCGCGGCGCGGGCGGCGGCGCTCCAGTCTCAACGCCGACGCCGATGGCGGGCGCTGCGAACAACGTTGTTCCTGCGAGTAATGCAACGGCAAGTAGTTTTGGCTTCATATCGAGCCTCCTGGTTGGGAAGACGACACTCGCCGGTTTCCGTATACCGGTTTCATCGTCCGTTAATCGGTTGTTAAGGAGCGTTTGCGCGGGCGGTGGCGGATTGCACGGCTGGGTCGCATCGGGCGAGGGGGAACGATGCCGCACCCGGGGTCGTATCATGAGGTTGAGAGCTTCCTGAGTTGGGGTCCTCGCCGTGGAATCCCCACGAGCTTCGGCGTCATCCAAAGTGATTGAAAGGTAGTGAATGACTAATTCAGTTCTTGTCCCCATGGTTGTGGAGCAGACGTCGCGAGGCGAACGCGCCTACGACATCTACTCGCGTCTGCTGAAGGAAAACATCATCTTCCTTGGCACGCCGATCGACGATAATGTCGCCAACCTGATCATCGCGCAGTTGCTGTTTCTCGAAGCCGAAGATCCCGAGCGCGACATTTCGATCTACATTAATTCGCCCGGCGGTTCCATCACCGCGGGCCTGGCGATTCTGGACACGATGGCTTTCGTGCGCCCGAATATCGTCACCATCTGCGTAGGGCAGGCCGCTTCGATGGGTGCCGTTCTGCTTGCCGCGGGCACGAAAGGCAAACGGTTCAGCCTGCCCAATTCGCGCATCATGATCCACCAGCCCTCGATGCAGGGACTGGCCGGGCAGGCTGCCGATATCGACATCTACGCGAAAGAAATCCTCCGCATGCGCGAGATTCTGAACAAAATCCTCGCCGACGCCAGCGGCCAGTCGCTCGAGCGGGTGGCGCGCGACGTCGACCGCGATTACATCATGAGTTCCGAGCAGGCAGTAGATTACGGCATCATCGACCGCGTGATTTCGAGCCGTGAACTGGCGCCAGTGCCGGTATCGAAGTCGTAATCGGCGGTCCGCTTCTTGGCGTTTTTTAGTTGATGGCCCTGGACGTTCGGAGGCGCGAGACCCGGAGTTTCAGCCCTACTTGTCTTTCGTCCCCGAGAAAGTCCCCGTTACGCCCGCAACCGCGATTTCTCCGCTGATCGAGGACGCAGTTCCGTCAAGCTTGCCGGAGTACGTCAAATCGTAAAGCTGTTCGCGCTGGACCTGGTTCTCGAATGTAACCATGTCCCCTGCGACGGTACCTTTTGTAGCGCTATCGCCGAGCCCTGCATAGGTGCAGGTTCCGGTAAATTTGTCGCCGTCGCTTTTAAACGCGCATTTCATATTGATGGCGTTGCCCACAACGTCGCCGGTAATCGTCCAATTGCCGGCAAAACCGGAAACGGCCGGCTTCGGCGTGGCTTCGGGAGCCGCGTCCTTCTTGGCGGAAAAGGTCCCTGTGACGCCGGCAACGGCGATCTCGCCCTGCATGGCGGCGCCCGCGGCGTCGATACGACCTGTATACGTCAAGTCGTAAGACTGAACGCTGTGCTGAAAAACCAGCGTGTCGCCGTCGACGCTTCCCGTCGTGGGAATCGATCCGTTGTCACCGACGCAAGTGCCGGTTATTTTCGCGGCGTCCTGCTTAAAGGTGCACGTCATGTTGACCGGGTTGCCGACTACGTCGCCCGTGAGGGTCCACGTACCGGAGACGTCGGCCGCAGCCAGGGGAAGAGCAAAAAACGAAGCCGCAACCGCGGCCAAAACGATCTTATACATTGCTCGATTATATTTCATCTCCGGTCCAAAAAACTTCCTTGTGTTCTTGATGGGATCAGCCCGCCCAGGCAACCAGCATCCCACCATTACTCATGCGTTCGGGGAACCGCGTAAGGTGATCAAATTTTCCGGGGTGGGAGCGCCAGATTGATGAAATCCCGGACTGACACGATCCGCGCTCCGCCGAATTTCCCCAAGCGGAGCAGGTCCTTGTCTTCGCTGACGATGAATTCCGATTCTGCCGCAACTGCGCATTCCAGAATGCGGTCGTCGTCGGGATCTTCGTCCATGACCGCTTCTATTCTACCGCCTCCCGGATTCTGCGCCGGCCGGAATTGACGCGCTAGATCAAGGCGAGGACACTATCAGCAGCCGGCTTTTCGATTCCCGATTCACGCCCCTCCGTATTCCATCGGATACACGACCTCGGCCCCGGGCACTTCGGCCGCGAACGCTATTGCAGCCCGAATTCTTTCATCCGTCAGACGAGGGTGAGACGCTGGAATCTGTCCCACAGCCTCGCCGGCCGCGAGCTTCTCCAGAATCAGCTCCACGGCGATCCTCGTCCCCGCCACAGTCGGTTTGCCCATCATAATCTTCGGATCGGCAACGATCAGTGCTTGCGCCATATGACTAGAGTTTATCGCGACTGGCTGGCTCCAACCGGGTTCGGCGTGGGCTGCAGTTCGTAGATCGTGGAGGCGGGCGCAATGGGCTGGTAGACGGCTGAACGGGAATTCAGCCGCGAGTTATATCGGGAGAAATCCGAGATGGTTCACCCATTCCGCCGAGTCTGTGGTTGCCCAGATCAACAACAGGTCCTCGATGGCGGCGCCAATTTCGAGATCCTGCGAGACGATGATGATCCCTGAACTCGATTGTGTCTCGCGAAATCGGGGTAGTGTCCGGGCATCGTCTTCCTGTCATGAGAAACGAGAATTCGGCCGTGCTTCGCGGCGTTGGCAATCACCTCGGGGTCCGATAGGCCGATGACACCGCCGGTGCGAGCACCGAGGAAATCGATCATTGGTTCCTTTCGACGGAGGCCGACCACGATTTTGTGGTTGAAATCGGCGTCAGCCAGAAATCGGGGCCTCATGCGGTGGGCGCATGAGAATTCCGGCGCGCTTCGGCAAGCCTGCGATAGAGCGCCGGGTTGGTTCGCCGGGCCTGTTGCCGCATCGCCTCAAACTCAGTTCGCCCCTCAAGCATATACCGGTCGACCACTTCGCGATTCGCCATGTAGAAAGCGAGAGCGCCGAAGATCCGTTCAAGGCTCAGAGCGGGGAAGGATTCCGCGATTCCATCCGGGGATTCTCCCCGCAAAAATGCGTGGACGACCGAATCCAGGGAAACGCGGGAATCCTTGATGAAGTAGCCTCCATCACGCTGCTCGACGTATTCCGTGATCATTGCTCCAACCTTCTGCCTTCAGTATAAGGCGATATTCGGTGTCGCCGAATTGCGGCATTCGCGGGCGAGGAATCGTATTGCCCTGGCGCAGCCCGATTATTGTCCGGAACCAAGCTGAGGACAGAATTGACGATACGGCACGAAACCCGTTCCCTGAACCCGGCCGCCCCAATGCCCCCATCCGTCAGACGCAGGTGAGCGGCGAGAGTCTGTTACAGACTCGCCCCTGGCGAGCCTCTCCAAGGATCAGTTCCACGGTGATGCGGGTACCCGCCACAGTCGGCTTGCGCATTACGATTCTCGGATCGGCGACGATCAGCGTTTTCCCAATATGATCACGGTTTACCGCGAGTCTCTGCCCGCATTTCAGCCAAAACGGCGCTCACGGCGGGACTACGGACTGCTCCTCGCCTACTCGCGCGTCCGGTGTCGCCGTCCGCCAGCGAGCAACAGCCCTCCCATGCCCAACGCCACCGCACCGTAGAGCCCCGGTTCGGGAGTAGCGGTGACTGAAAAGTCTTCCGCGGCCAGAACATCCTGCGCGTTGCCGTCAACCCCGCCGAGGAGTGTGTATGAGCCGCCATACAAACCAAGCGGATACGTAAAAGGATTGCTCAGGGAGATATCGAACAATTCAATGTCTCCCGAAGACGCGCCTCCGGACAACGAGATCGGCACGGTCGAGAAGAAGAGGTCGTTCGTATTGAAGCTCGCCGCGCCCGAGAAGTCCAGGCTGTCACCGTTAAGAAACACGGTATCGACGCCGGTGTTCGTGATGTTTCCGAAGAACTGGAGCGCGTCACCCGGCGCGCCGATCTGACTGGGAGCGTCAAAGATAACGCGGATATCGGCCCTTGCGCTGAAGGCTACGGCGATTACCAGTGCGAATAGCTGTGAGAACTTTATCATTTTGGTATGCTCCTCCCGGTCCTTGCATTTTCGTTCGCCCTATGGCAGCGTGATGCGGGTATTGGAGTTAAAGATTCCTCCCGTGTACGTCCCGCTGACAGTAAGGGAGCTGGACAACCCGGACACACCCACCGAACCGGGTACATTGACCGTTGCCTCAGTCGAAGCGCCCGGCGCGATTGTCCCAATGTTCTGCGGCAGGGGAGTACCCGAAACCGCGCCAACCTTGACCGATATCAGTACAACATTCGTAGCGGCGGTTCCACCTGTGTTGGCGATCGTAAGTTGCACAACCACGCTGGCCTCGGTTCGGGTCAGCACCTTTGTTACGACGAGGTTGGCTGGTGCCTCCGACGGCGACGCGGGTTTCACCGTAATCGTGGTGAGTGACGTAACGCTCTTGTAATCCACGGTGTCGTTAGGGGTAAAGCGTGTCGACAGCGTCTGGTTTCCGACGGGAAGAACCGTCCCTGCCGGCGGAGTGTAAACGAAGGCACCCGGCACGCCAGACACAGCATCCAGCTGACCTCCGCCGAGAGCCCCGCCGAACGCTATAGCGGCCGGTGCTTGCCACGTAACGATTGGCGTCGCCTGGTTGACGTTGATCGTCGTGGTGGCTGTTACGGGCGCGTAGTCGATCGTGTCGTCCGGAGTGAAGGTCACCGATAACGTCTGGCCCTTGCCCGCGCCGAGAACGGTTCTTGCCGGCGGCGAGTAGACAAAAGTCCCGCCGATATTGGTACCCGCATCCAATTGGACGCCAGTCAGAGGGGCCGGGTAAGTGATTGCGGCAGGCGCGAGCCACGTGATGGTCGGTGTCTGTAAGCTCGGAGTCGCCAGGAAGCCATGGAAGCTGCCATAGCTTCCCACGATCTGCCCGTTGTCATTGATCCCAATCTCAGGCCCGATGCCGTTGAACGGTCCGAAAGGAGGGTCGATGAGAGTGAAGACACCTCCGCTTAGCAGGTAGCCATGTTGAACAGCGCGATCGATCCACACCCCCACGATCTGACTACTGTTGTTGATCCCGGACGCCGCCGAATACCCCGGACCCGGGTAATCGATAGTCGTGAAAACTCCCCCGCTCAGCAGAAAGCCATGCAATGTCCCCATTCCATCTGCATAGTGCCCCACCACTTGGCCCTTATCATTAATCCCGAACGGTTGGGTCATGATCGCACCTGGGTAGTCGATGAAGGTGACAGCGCCTCCGCTAAACAAGAAGCCGCGCCCGTACTGCCCTGGGGGGTTGGTGGACCCCACTACCTGTCCGCTATTGTTGACGCCAAATCCCACCAACTCATAATTTGGCCCGCGCGGGTCGTTGATGGTCGTGAACGTCCCCCCGCTCAATAGAAAAGCTGGATACGTTGCACCGCAACAGTCATACTCCCCCGTCACGTTGACGTTATTGGAAATCCCAAACGCGTCCGTAGAAAACGCCCCCGGATAGTTGACAGGGCTGTAAACACCATCACTTAACACGAAGCCGTGCTGACCGCTCCCGTCCTGGTAAAATCCTGTCACCTGCCCGGAATTGTTGATCCCGACCGCCACTGTGAATGAGGCACCGGGCACATCGATCTGGGTGTAGTTGTAGGTAATCGCTAAGGCGGGCTGCGAAAACGCCAGTGCCAACAGGAAAGGCAAAGAATAAAATGCAAACGACGACCGCTTCACACGGCACCGTCCATCCTTATCGATAGGGTCAGCGGACACCATATGTGATTCTCCTTTGGAAGGGGTTTCGACCAAAATTAGCTGACTGTGCGGGACATTCCGACCTCACCACCATATCTAATCTCCTCCATCATTTGCGTCGGCAACGCTGGATTTCCGCCTTCGGAACATTCCAAAAAATATCGAGCTTCAATCTTCACCTGAGTGCTACAGTAGGTGCAATACGCATTTAGGCGTATGTAGGCGTACACACATCGTCAGGTGGTTCGCAAAGAATGGAACAGCTCCTACAGCGCGATCTTGAAGCCATCCTCAACTTCCTGAAGGAGCTCTACGCGTCCACCACCTCCGGCGATTTTTCAGACCGCCTGGTGCGCAATCTCGCCAGGCTACTCCCGTGCGACTTGGCTACCTATAACGAGATGGACCCCGCCAATCACACTTCAGTCGACTGCGGAGATCCGCCGGGGATTATGACCCCCAAGCTGGGTGAGTGTTGGCGGTCGGTGATGCATGAACATCCGGTGTTGATGCATCGCCGGCAAACCGGCGACCTGCGCGCCCGGCTGATTTCAGATTTTTATTCGCCGGAGGAATTTCACCGGCGCGCACTCTATCACGAATTCTACCGAAAATTCAGCGTCGAGGACGTTCTCTGCAATGGCATCCAGGTAAGTGGTCCTCTCGTGATCGGTTGCTCGTTCTCCCGTGATCGGCGGAGCTTTACCGCGAAAGACTGCCTCACCCTGGACCTGATAGGACCCCATCTGACGCAGGCTTGGCTCAACGCCCGCGCGGTATCGCGACTGGCTCGAAACATGGAGCTAATGGCGACTGCGGTGGAGGGCCTAAATTGCGGCTTGGTTGCCCTGAACCGGGGCGGTCGCCCGAGCATTAATGACCCCGTGGGCCAGAAACGTTCTCGAAGAATTCTTTAGCGCAGGCTCGACTCGCGATGACCGTCTTCCCGACACCCTCAGCCGGTGGATCAGGGAGGAGGAAAAGCAGTTCGCGCCGAACCGGATACCCCGGCCGCTCGTTCCACTGTTAGTCTTGCGGGGCGATTCCCGACTCTCCGTTCGGCTGCTTATGAGCCAGCCCTCCCAGCACCTGCTCCTGCTTCAAGTGAGTCGCCATGATCCGGAGCATACGAAATCGGAAGCGCTCGGTCTGACGCGGCGCGAGGCAGAAGTTCTGGCCTGGGTTGCAAAGGGGAAAACAAACGAGCAGATCGGGTTGATTCTGGGAATAAGCGTGCGAACCGTGCAAAAACACCTTGAGCATGTCTTTTCCAAGCTTGGCGTCGAAACTCGGACGGCCGCTGCCGCTGCGACCGGTCTGGCTTAATCCTCCTTGCGGATATCCGGCGTGGAACCAGTACGTCGTCTCCAGCGCTTCCCGCAGCTCTCGAGGCGGGTCTACACATTTTCACACTGTTATACTCATCTTTAGAGTCGAGGCGTGTAAACCGACTCGCGGGAAAGGTCTTTCTCCTCAATGGCCCACATCGGAGTATCGCGCAAACGCCGGTCGTTTTTCCTGATCCCGGTCATGGTCCTCGCCTGCGGCGTTCTCGGCAGCGTTTACGGGCCGAACACGCAGGTCGCCTCGGCTGCTGGCGGCGATGACGAAGTCAGCGCCAACGTGAAAGACTTCACCCGGCTCTATTCCGTCGTTGAACAAAACTTCGCCGATCCGCTGAACGCCGATAAGGCCATCTACAACGGCGCGATCCCCGGAATGTTGCGCACGCTCGACCCGCACTCTCACTTCATCGACCCCACCGAACTAAAGAAGATGCGCGAAGAGCAGAGCGGCCATTACTATGGCGTCGGCATGCGCGTCGAAGGCCGGCCCAACGCGGCTGGCGTCACTCAAACCATCGTCGTCGAACCGTTTGTCGGCTCGCCCGCTTACAAAGCCGGCCTCCGCCCGAACGACATCATCGCCAACGTCAACGGCAAGAATACCGACGGGCTGACTTCCACCGAAGTCGCCGACCTTTTGAAAGGCCCCCGCGGCACGCCTGTGCAAATCAAGGCTCTGCGCGGCGATGGTGCCGACGAACTCGTCTTCAATCTGATCCGCGATCAGATTACTCGTTCCAGCGTCTCGGCGTCGTTCATGGTGAAGCCCGGAATCGGCTACGTGCGGATCGACGACACCGGCTTTATCGAAACCACAGGCGCCGATTTCGCCGATGCGTTAAAGAAACTCGACGAAGGCAACCTCAAGGGATTGGTTTTCGATCTGCGCTACAACCCGGGCGGACTGCTCACCGCGGCGGTCGCGGTCGCCGGCCATCTTCTGCCGAGAGGATCGGAGATCGTCTCGCACCACGGGCGCGCGTCGCAGGAAAAATCGTACAAGGCCGTTGAAGGCAACCACGGGTTGAACTATCCGATCGTCGTTATCGTGAATCGCAATTCCGCCAGTGCTTCCGAAATCGTTTCCGGCGCATTGCAGGATCACGACCGCGCCTGGATTCTGGGCGACAACACGTTCGGCAAGGGCCTTGTGCAGACCGTGTATCCGCTGGTGGAGAATACGGGTCTCGCTCTCACCACGGCGCGATATTACACGCCGAGCGGACGCCTGATCCAGCGCGATTACTCAAGCGTCTCGTTTTTCGATTACTACTACCGCAATAACACGGCGGCGCGCAATCCCGCGGACGTAAAGATGACGGACAGCGGGCGCACCGTGTATGGCGGTGGCGGCATTTCGCCCGACGAGAAGTTCGAGGTGCCGAAGCCGGGTCCGCTCGAGACTTCGTTGTTCGTGAAGAATATGTTCCCGACCTATACGAAGCACTTCTTCTCCACTCACAAGGAGCAATTGCCCACCGGCTGGACTTTCGATGCGGCACAAATGGAAGCCCTCAAGACTTGGCTGCGCGAGCAGAAATTTGAGTTCAAAGACGCGGATTTCACGAAGGAATTCGAGCCCATTCGCCACCGCATGCAGGGCCAGATCTATAAGACGGCCTTCAATGTGGAAGAGTCTACCCGGTACGAACTGATGACCGATCCGGAAGTGGAAGCGGCTGTAACAGCGCTTCCCAAGGCGCAGACTTTGCTGAACAGCGCGAGCAAGATCAGAGCCGAGAGGGCACAAAAGTAGTCGCCCCGGCCCAAATCGCGGTATTGGACACTGGCGGCCAGTACTGCCACCTGATTGCCCGGAAGGTGCGCGAACTCGGCGTCTCGTCCGAAGTCTTTCCGAGCGAATCGCCCATCGATGCCCTGCGCCACGCGAAGGGCATCATCATTTCCGGCGGCCCCAGCAGCGTCTACGACCATTCCAGCCCCACCATGGACCCGGCTGTGCTCTCCGCGGGGATTCCCACGCTCGGCATCTGCTACGGCCAGCAACTGATTACTCAGCTCCTTGGCGGCGACGTTCGAAAGGGAGATAAGGGCGAGTTCGGCCTGGCATTTCTCGATCTGCATACCACGGGCTCCAGGCTGTTCGCTGGTCTGGCCGATCATCAGAAGATCTGGATGTCGCACCGCGATCTGGTCGCCGTCCCACCAACCGGGTTTCGGGTTCTGGCTTCCACAACCACGTGCGCGACAGCCGCGATTGAAGACGAAGCCCGCAGGCTCTACGGCGTGCAGTTTCATCCCGAGGTCGTTCACACCACGGAAGGAGTGCGCATTCTCGAAAACTTCCTGTTCGGCATCTGCGATTGCGTGAAGGACTGGAACCCGGCAAACAGAGTGGCACTCATAGAAGATCAGATCCGCGAACGGGCGGGCGAGCGCAGCGTGTTCTTTTTCGTGAGCGGCGGCGTCGATTCGACTGTGGCGTTTCTGCTTTGCCTCGAAGCCCTGGGGTCGGAGCGCGTTTGCGGCGTTTACGTCGACACCGGGCTGATGCGCCAGGGCGAGACGGACTTCGTCGAGGAGACATTCGCCGGGCTCGGCCACGACGTGGTAACCATCGAGCGCGCCGAAGAGGAATTCCTCGGGCCGCTCGAAGGCGTGCACGAACCGGAACTGAAACGCCACATCATCGGCGAGCAGTTCGTCAAAGTGCAGGAGCGCATCATGGCCGCACGCGGCCTGGCCGACGGAACCTGGATTCTGGGACAGGGGACTATTTACCCGGATACCATCGAGTCCGGCGGAAGCGCAAGAGACCAGTCGAAAACAGCCACGATCAAGACGCACCACAATCGGGTCCCCGGCATTCAGAAGCTGATCGAGCAGGGCCTGATCATCGAGCCGCTGGCGGATTTCTACAAAGATGAAGTTCGGGAAATCGGCCGCGAGATGGGCCTTTCTTCGGCTCTGCTGGATCGGCACCCGTTTCCCGGGCCGGGACTCGCGATCCGATGCCTGTGTTCAGCGGAGGAGCACCCGGTCACGCGGTTCTCCGAAGGCTGGCTGGTCCCGGTGCACTCAGTCGGTGTACAGGGCGATTCGCGCAGTTACGCGCCGGTGCTCGCCATCGACACGTTTCCCTCGGCCGCCGCGCGTTTACAGGACGAAGCCACGGAACTGGTGAATCGCAGCGTGGGCGTCAACCGCGTGATGGCCTGCGTGGCATCGCGGGAGCCGATAGGGCGTCAGAAGGTATTCGCCAGCTACATTACGCACGGGCGGCTGGAACTGCTGCGGCGGGCCGACGGCATCGTCCGCGAAATGTCGCGGGAGTCGGGGTTCGACAAGAATGTCTGGCAATTTCCGGTCATTCTGATCCCGCTGGGCGCGGGGGAATCGCGCGATTCGGTGGTCCTGCGGCCCATCGGTTCGGTGGATGGCATGACTGCGGATTCGGTCACAATGCCGGACGGTCTCTTGCATGCCATGGCTGGGCGAATCCTCGAAATCCCGGAAGTCGCCGGCGTGTATTACGATTTGACGCACAAGCCGCCCGGTACGATCGAGTGGGAGTAGCTCGAACAAACGGGGATTCGAAGCCAGCGTTACACGCGCGGCCGGATAACGACTGTCCGCGGCCGTGCCTTGCTAAGCGATGGAATTCTGGCGTTGAGGCTGGCGGTCAGAGCGTCAAGGAAGAGTGCCGCGCCGGCGTCCGAGCCTGGAACTCTGGCTAGATCGATCCAGTCCCCGTCCGCGATCATCACGCGCGCCTCCCACTGCGAATCCTTGGCCGCTTCCGGCCCCCCGAAATCGTCGCCGGCAATTCGCATGTGAGTCGCCACAAGGCCAAATTTGCCGGCGGCGTTTTGTACCAACCGTGCGCAGTCGACCGTCGTCTCGGCATTTGCGATGCAATTCTGAAGATCGGCAAGTTCCAGTTCCGCCTTCACCGTTCGTTGCAGTCCGCCGCCGAAAAGCATCTTTCCAGCGAGCGCAAATTCGGTGTATTCCAGATATCGGATGCCAACCCAGGCGACGGCGCAGAACACCAAAACAATGACGCTCGAAACGGCGTTATCGTGAACGACCGTCTGCAGCAGCGAAAAAACTGCGACCAGACTACAGATGCCATAGAGCAGGATAGTGGCCTGCCTGGGAGACATGCCCCGGTCCAGGAGCCGATGGTGAATATGTCCCCGGTCTGCCGTGAAAATCGGCTGATGCCGCAGGAGACGCCGGACGATGGCAAGACCAACGTCGAGCAACGGAAGCGAGAGCGCCATCAGAGGCGCCGTCATTCCAAGCAGCGTGGCGGATTTCTCCGTCCAGATGATACCGTAACAACCCAGCAGGAATCCGATGAGCAAACTACCCGAATCGCCCAGAAATACCGTTGCGGGGTTAAAGTTGTAGCGCAGAAAGCCGAGGAGGCAGCCAGCCAGGGGTACAGTCGCCATGGCAAGGGCGATGTTCTTCTGCATGAGTGCGGCGATCACGATCGTCAACGTGGCGAAGATGCCGACACCTGCCGCAAGTCCGTCCATCCCGTCGACCAGATTGAACGCATTCGAACAGGCGAGAAGCCAAATCACCGTCACCGGGATCGTCCACCATTCGCGCCCGTGGAACCCAACCAGGTCGACCGCCAAAATGCCGCTCCAGCACGCTACTCCCGCCGCCACGCCCTGGCCCAGGAGTTTCTGCCAGGCCCGGAGATTCCAGATGTCGTCAATGAGTCCGACGGCAAAAATAGTGCAAGCTGCCGGCAGAACCTTAAGGGCGAGTGCCAGATGTTCGTCCACAATGCCGGTACGCCACTGAACTATCAGGAACGCAAGCACATACGACACGGCGATTGCCGTCCCGCCTCCGCGCGGAATCGCGGCGCCGTGGATCTTTCGATCCTCGTCCGGTACGTCTACCACTCCCCAGGCGCGAAACAGACTGCGGAAGACAGGCGTCAGTACAAGCGAAATGACCGTAGAGACCACGGCCAACCATATCAAAGCATTCATGTTCACGCCTCCGCGCCCCCTTCCGATCTGGAGACTGCTTGCTCCTGTTACTGATTATACTCCGCTTCCGTTAAATCAATAATTTCGGGGTACTAAATACCACTTTCCGGCAGCGGGGTGTAAGGGGCAAAAAAAGACCTGAAACGCTGTGGGCGCGGGCGTCACTATGTAAACAGCCCAAGTGTATCCTGAGGTGGCCAAACTACTGAAATCAGGGCGGTCCGGCGTGACCCCGACGCTGGAGCTTCGGAGCGTTTGCCGGACTATTTATCGGAGAGACTTGGTCCGGTCAATACGTGGACATTTGTCTTTAACTACTGGACTATTTTCAGTGTATATTTGGTTAATATTTGCTGAATTGATCTGCATTTGATTACACTACCCATTTGAGGGGCAGCCGGACCGCAAACGGAAGGGTAACCCGGAGTCACCGCAACCTTGTCATTTAGCCTCCGTGACGGTTGGCATTTTGGACATCGTCAGTGCTCCGGTTCGGTCATAAACCCATTTCTTCGGGCTGTCGTGCAAAGCTGAAAACGTTCCTGCCAGTTTGCCGTCCCTGAGTTCGAGTTTCCACCGCAGATGCTCCCCGCCCTCGAAATCCAGAAAGCGGTACAGGTTGAATTTCGCGCCATCCTGCTGTATCTGAATCGCCGCGCCGGGCTGACCATCCTTGCCGATCGAGACGGCCGCGAGCTTGCCATCAACGGTTTTCACCTCAATGGTCTGCTGCTCCTGTCGCCTCGTATTGCCTTCATCCGTGGTGTCGGCGACGCCCGTCCAGCGTCCCGTAATATCCTGGGCGAAGAGCGCTCCGCAAAGCAAACCGGCGGCGACGGTGAGACGGAATGCAAAAGTCATTTCCACAGCATACACCCAACCGAGCGCGTTCTATTTCACCCTTAAAACAATGTAATATAAAGGTCGAACCCTATTCCTAAAATTCCTATGCGCCTCGACTGCGGACGATTCCGACTGCGAATTCGCTTGACGCTTCCGACCTGCCTGCTTCTGGCGGCAAACGCCGCGATGGGCGCGGATAACGGCGCGGCGGTGGCGCTCCTGCAGGAGAAGTGCCTTACCTGTCACGGGGACGCCGCGATGTCCGGGTTGCGGCTCACGTCGCGCGAGAATGCGCTCAAAGGCGGTACGCGCGGTCCGGCTATCGTGCCGGGGAAGTCGACGGAGAGTCTTCTTTATAAGGCTGTGTCGGGAAGCGGAGAAGTGCTGCGAATGCCTCCGGTCGGCGGCGGCCTGTCTTCCGCCGAAATTGCGGCCATCAAAGAATGGCTGGATTCGGGAGCGCCGTGGACCAGCACCGCGCCCGCGACCACCAGCCAGTGGTGGGCATTCAAGAAGCCCGAGCGCCCCGCGGTTCCGCCGGGCGCAGCCAATCCCATTGACGCATTTATCGATCGAAAACTGAAAGCCGCCGGGCTTGCTCCATCGCCGGAAGCGGACCGGTTGACGCTGCTGCGACGGGCGTCCTACGATCTGCTCGGTCTGCCCCCCGCGAAAGAACAAATCGACGAGTTTCTGGCCGACAAATCTCCTAACGCGTGGGAGAAGGTGGTCGACAAGCTGCTGGCCTCGCCTCGTTATGGCGAAAAGTGGGGACGTCATTGGCTCGATCTCGCGCGCTACGGCGACACAGCGGGCTTCGAGCAGGACCCGTATCTGCTCATCGCGTGGCGCTATCGCGATTACGTAATCAAGTCGTTCAACGACGACAAGCCATACGATCGTTTCACCAAAGAACAGATCGCGGGCGACGAATTGTATCCCACCGACGCGGACTCGCGCCAAGGCACCGGCTTCTACCGCGTCGGCACGAATCGCGACATGTTGTTCAAAGTGGAAGACGTGAATCTGGTCGAGAAGCGCATCGACATGGTGGACACGACAGGCTCGGTCTTCCTTGGCCTGACCGTCGGATGCGCGCGCTGCCACGATCACAAGTTCGACCCGATCCCCCAGAAGGACTACTACCGGATGCAGGCGATCTTTCAGCCCGCGGTGAACGACCGGGTCTTCCTTGATTACAATCCCGCGCGCAACTACGATATCAGCGAGAATTCCCGCTCGTTCCGGCTATATCAGATCGGCGAAGAGTCCGCGCGCATCAATGCGAAGTACTCCAGCCAACTGAAGGAGAAGAAGATGGCTGCGCTGCCGGCCGACGTGGTGGCTGCGCTGAATACGCCGGAAGACAAGCGAACGCTGGATCAGGCCAGAATTGTTCTCGACAATATCGGGAAGACTGCCGTATCGCAGAGAGAAATCGCCGAAGTGATGTCGAAGGAAGACAAGGATCGTCTCGATTCCATTGCGCAGCGCCTGCTGCAGATGTACAACGGCTACGGTCCGCCACCGATGGCTCCGGGAATTATCGACGTGGGGCGCGAAGCTCCGAAGACGTTTATCGCCGTTCGCGGGAATCCCGAAGCTTTCGGCGACGAGGTGCAGCCCGGCTTTCTCAGCGCACTGGGCGGAGGGGACATCCCCGAGCCACCGCTGCATGCACAGACGACGTATCGGCGGAAGGCGCTCGCCGAGTGGATCGCCAGTCCCGATAATCCTCTGTTCGCCCGTGTGATGGTGAATCGAATCTGGCAATTCCACTTCGGTTCCGGCCTGGTGAAGACGCCGAGCGATTTCGGTTCGCGCGCGGGTTTGCCGGCCAATCCGGAATTGCTCGATTGGCTCGCTACGGAGTTTGCGGCTAAGGGATGGTCTATGAAGACCATGCACAGGCTGATCATGACCTCGGCCGCGTATCGGCGCGAATCCAACGTGAACGAGGGTGCGCGGGCCAGGGATCCCGCCAACGATTTGCTTTCGCATTTCAACCGGCGCCGCCTTGAAGCCGAAGAGATTCGCGACGCTTCGTTGGAGGTGACCGGCGAACTTAATCTGAAGATGGGCGGCGTCCCTGCCGTTCCGCCGCTGACGCGCGAAGAGATGTTCGGGATGATCGGAAATCCCGCCAGCAACTGGAGCGTATCGCCGGACCCGAAAGAGTACGTCCGCCGGACGATCTACACTTTGCAGCGGCGCACTTTTCAGCAGCCGATGGCTCAGGCGTTCGACGGTCCGGATGGCGTGCAGCCCTGTCCGCGCCGCAATGAGAGCACAACCGCGCCGCAATCGTTGTCTCTGCTGAACAGCGGATTCACGATGGACCGCGCGAAGACTCTGGCGGCAACGATCTCAGGGCCGGCCGACGCATGGACGCGGATCTACGGGCGTCCTCCTTCGCAGGAGGAGTTGAACGAGGCGCAGAAGTTTGTCGACCGCCAGATTACGCTGACGGGCTCGAAGCCAGCGGCCCTCGCCGAACTGGTTCGGGGCCTGCTGAACACCAACGAATTTCTGTATGTGGATTAGGAGGCAGGAACGATGACACGACGTGAAGTACTTTCCCGGACGGCTTGTGGATTTGGCATGGCGGCTGTCGCGGGAATGATGGAGGCTGCCGAGACGAATCCGCTCTTGCCCAAAGCCCCGCCGCTATCCGCGAAAGCGAAGAGCGTAATTTATCTCCACATGCACGGCGGCGTCAGCCACGTGGACACGTTCGATCCGAAACCCGAGCTGACGAAGTATACGGGCAAGCCGCTCTCGGCCGAACTGGCGAAGGTCATCAAAACGAGCTTCATTCACGATCCGTCGAAGGCGATCCTGCGCGGCAGTCCGTGGGAGTTCCGGCCGGGCGGTAAGAGCGGTCTGCTCGTCTCGGACCTCTATCCCAATCTTCGCGACGTGGCGGACGACCTGCTTGTCCTGCGCGGCTGCTATTCGGATCAGTTCGACCATGCGCCGGCGATTTACCTGCGCCATACCGGCCACCAGCTGCCAGGCCGACCGTGCCTCGGTTCGTGGCTTACATACGGTCTCGGCACCGAGAACCAGAATTTGCCGGCGTTTGTGGTGATGTCGGACGGCTCCACGAAGTCCGGGCCGCCGGCCTACAGTTCGGGTTTCCTGCCCGCGGTATATCAGGGAACCGTTTTTCGAAGCGGCGATAGCCCGATCCTGTATCTGAAAAATCCCGAAGGCGTGACCCGCGAGACGCAGCGAGCTACGCTCGATTTCATCAACGCGATGGACCGTATTCAGCAGCGCACGCGCCCGGAGGATTCCACGCTTGAAGCGCGCATCGCGTCTTACGAGCTGGCTTACCGGATGCAGAGCGCCGCGCCCGACGCGGTGGACATCTCAAAGGAGAGCGAAGCCACCAGGAAGCTCTACGGCATCGGAGAGGAATTTACCGACGACTTTGGACGCAAGTGCCTGCTCGCCAGACGCCTGGTCGAGCGCGGCGTGCGTTTCGTCGAATTGATTTCCGGGACCAACGTCGGCCAGGATTGGGACGATGCCCACACCGATCTGACCGGTTCCCACGCGCGCATGACAAAGAAGACCGACAAGCCGATCGCCGGGCTGATCCGCGATCTCAAGAGTCTCGGGATGCTGGATTCGACGCTGATCGTGTGGGGCGGCGAGTTCGGCAGGACGCCGCTTTCGCAGGGCGATAACGGACGCGACCATCATCCGTACGGATTCACGTCGTGGATGGCCGGCGCCGGGATCAAAGGCGGACGGGCGCTGGGCGCGACGGACGATTTCGGCGTCCAGGCTTCGGAGATGCGCGTCGATGCGCACGATCTGAATGCGACGATCCTGCGGTTGATGGGCATCAATCACCGGCAGCTTACTTATCTGTTTCAGGGGCGCGACATGCGACTGACCGACGTGAAGGGCGACGGCGAGTTTTCCGCGAAGCTGCTGGGGTAAGCCAGTCGCAGAGCCGGAAACGGGTGTAAGGTCCAACTGGTAGCCTGCATGAAGGAGCCGAACCATGGAAGTACACTTCACACCGGAACTACAGGCGAAGCTGGAGCGAGTGGCGCGAGAAACCGGAAGCCAGAGCGATGAAGTTGTGAAAGACGTGGTTTCAGACTTCTTCGACGAACTCGCTTTCGCGCGGCAGACCATGGACCGGCGTTACGACGATCTTGAAAGCGGCAGGGTTCAGTGGATCCCCGCCGACGAAGTATTCGCAAGGCTTCGCGCCAAGAGCGCCGCCCGTCGCGCTCAGCGTCAATGAATGGGTACCCATTTCATCCCGAGGCTGAAATCGATCTCGACGCCATTTGGGAATACATAGCGGAAGATAATCCAGATGTCCCGTTTCCTCATCAAGGCCATTTTCGCCCCGACCTTCATCGGGTCCGCTGCGTTTCGTGAACGCGGGGAATTACCTGATCGCGTACGCACCTGACAAAAAGCCGCTGTGGGTGGTCGCTAATGCATGGGCGCCGTAGCCCACGCATCATGGCGGCAATACTCAGAGGCCGCGAGTAACACCGCAAGGCCGCGACATCACTTACGCGCGGCCACGGTCTTGATCCACGAATCCACCTGCTGTTCCAGAATTTCCAGCGGTACGGTACCGGTGTCCAGCACGAGATTGCCTCGTCCAGTGCATCGCATGGATGCCGGTATCCACTACAAGTCTGCGCGCGCGGAAAAGCTCAGAGTACAGTTGCCCAAGCTGCCCTTCAGGATCGTCGGCGTACCATCCGGATTCCCCGGCGAGCCGCTCGGCGTAAAGCCCCCATCCCTCGTTCAACGCCGAGATGATCCCGAAGGCCCGGACTTGGCGGAAACGTGGCAAGGTCTTGTCCTCCACCTCGTAAGCTAATTGAAAATGGTGACCGGGAACGGTCTCGTGATAGACAAGGGATTTGAGTCCGAACTTCGTCATTCGATCGATTCTCAGCGGATACTGGAATGTTCCAGGTCGCGAGCCATCGGGAGAGGGTGGCGTGTAGCTGGCTGCGGCGTTATCCTCGCGAAAGCGAGGATAAGCCTGCGCCACCACGAGTGCCTTGGGGCGCTTGTCGAATAGCGTTTCTTAGCGCTTCTCCGCATCGCGCAGGATTCCGTTGATATCCTGCATAATCTGTGCCCGGCCCGCGTACGACGCCGGGTCGGCATAGCCCATGTCGAGTTTCAGCCGATCGATCCGTTCCTGTACAGTTCCCGTTGTGCGCCCCAACTTAAGAAGGAGGTGTCCATTTCCTTTTCGATCCGCGCCACTTCACGCAAGCCAGTCTCATGAATCTGTTGCGCCGTCAGGCTCGTTGTCGTAGAGGCATGCAGGAAATTGCGTATGCTTCCGCTCCGTTTTTAAATCGCCACAATCCGGCGTCGTCCGTAGGCTTGGGCAACTGCGCTTCCAGCGTTGCGATCGCCGGCTTCCATGCCGGATATACTCCTCCGGCAACGATCTTTTCGGCCTGCGCGCGAAGCTCGGCGCGCTGCTCCGGCGTGATGTCTTTGGCCGAAGACATTTTCTGATCCATCGCCGTGACGAACGGATTCTGCGCGGGAGCCGGGTCGGCGAAGCTCTGCATCTGCTGGATCGTTGCCTGCAAGAATTAAGTGTGGCGGCAGCACGCCTGCAGCGGCCTGTGCCTTTGACACCGCGATGGCCTCGTCCATGCGCGTTGCCACTTGCCCGAGCGCCGCAACATAGTTCTGGGCGTCCTTCAAATTCTGAAGCGGGTGTGTCACAGTCAGGAAGCTCACGAGCCGAATATTCGCGCCATTGAACTGCTCCAGCGGGAATTCCCTTTCGAGAAAAGGCTGTTCGCGGACCACGTGGTCGAGTTGCCAAGCTATGACGTCGGCGGAAGTCCACGGTTCGTCTGTCAACTTCGAACGGTCGAGAGTACGCAGCATCGCAAGTCCCTGTTTTGCCTTATCGATGTGGGCAATTCGATCCGCCTCAGTCAGCGGCCCGATTTGGCGTTCGAATTCATCCTGCTCCGGCCCCGTGAAATAACGCGCCGACATGGCCAGGTTCGGACTCATCCGCATCCACTCGGCGGTAAGATCGCGGAAGAAATCGTCAATCGAGCGCGGGGGCGTGGCAGTCTGCGCAGTCAGCAACGTTGCAAGAACCAAGGCAAGCAGGAGTCGACGGTAGTGAGCCATACCGTGACAGTGTACTGCAAGACAGCCGCCTCACTCAGGGCTTTTCGGCCAACCCTCAGGAGCAGTCTTGGACATGAAGCCCGGGAATTCTCCCGAATTTACTCACATTAGTCCTCGCGCGGCTGGGCGCGTTGATCGATTCATGAGCCGGGGCGGAAGCAAGGGAGAGCGGATGAGAATCGCGCCGGGTGAGTCGACACTGGCCGCATACGCGAGGCCATCCGAGCGTCTTTATCTTCCGCCGGGAGAATCCGATCATTCACAGGCACTCCCGAACAACACGCGGCCCCATCCGCGATCCCGAAGGTCTTCACATGCTGGGTTCGACCGTGGTTGTCCGTGGTCAGCGACCGCCCGAAGCGCCGTTGGCCCCGCGTCCGCCTCTGCCCGATCCACCACCGGCCCCACGCCCGGCCGCGGCGGGTTGGCGTGTCGGTGGTTCTGCCGGCGCAGCGGCCTGTGGCAACGTGCCGCCAAGGCGGAATGCCCAAAGGTTGTCGCCATGCTGCGACAGATTGAATGAACTCCCACCGGAGAGAATCGCGACGTACTGCTGGCCGTTCACCTCATATGTGGCGACCGGCGCGTCGGCTCCGGCCCCGGTCTGGAAGGACCATAATTCATTCCCGTTCCGAATGTCGTAAGCCACGATTCGACCATCCGGCTCGCCATGGAACATCAGCCCGGACGCGGTACTCAGGAGTCCGCTGCCCGCTGCAATCGGGAATTTTGTTCGCTTCTGCCAAACGATCTTGTTTGTCGTGGGATCGACCGCGGTCAGCGTCCCGACGCGGGGTTCATTGACAGGGCGGACAAATCCTCCGCCCAGCGTGAACTGCGCGTTTGTGATCGCGCCCGGCACGTAAATCAGTTTGGTCTGCGGACTGAACGTCATTGGAGCCCAGGACAATCCGCCAAGCGTTCCCGGAGCCATAACGACCGGCTCATCCCAATAGGCGCCGAAGACACACGCGCTTTTCAATCCAGGCGGAACGCTGTCGGGCTCGGGGCACGTCGGAACAAACGAATCGCCTATAGGATACGGCTGCGTTTTCGACGTTTTCATACGGTCGTCCTGCGGGACTGGCCGCTCCTCAATGCCCACCAGAGGCGTGCCATTCGTGCGGTCCAGAATGTAAAGAAAGCCGGTCTTGCCGCCGCTGATCAGCACCTTCCGTGCGCGTCCCTGAAACTGGATATCGGCCAGCACCGGCGCGGCCGTGTTGTCGTAATCCCAGACGTCGTGGTGGACCTCCTGGTAGTGCCACTTGCGCTCGCCGGTCTTCAGATCCAGCGCAATAATAGATGCCGTGAATAGATTGTCGCCGCCCCGCTTTGTGCCGTCGGTATCCGGCCATGCGTTACCGACCGGGACGTAGATCATGCCGAGATCGGGATCGATCGCCGAGGCGGTCCAGACGGGTCCGCCGCCATGTTCCCACGAATCGCCTTCCCATGTGTCGTGGCCGTAATCGCCGGGTCCGGGGATCGTCCAGAAGCCCCAGACTTGCTTGCCGGTTTTCGCATCGAATGCACCGAAGAAGCCGCGAATTCCGCCTTCCCCGCCCGATACGCCCATGTAGACCAGTCCGTCGTAGTACAGAGCGGGAGCGACCGTCGTTCCGCGGTCGCCAACTTTCGTCGTCCACAACAATGCGCCGGTTTTCTGATCGAGCGCGATCAGGTTATTGCCGCCGCCCGTGGAGAATACCCTGCCCTCGGCAGCGACGACGCCGCGATTGGTGCCGCCGCGCCCGCCGCCCTGCGCCTGCGGCTGATACTTCCATTTGATTGCTCCGGTTGCGCCATCGAGCGCGAGGATGGTTCCCGCGGCGCCGGGTATGTACATGACGCCATCCACAACGACAGGCGTTCCTTCCAGATTCGACCCGCTGGCTCCATCCGCGACGTGCACCATCCATGCGCCACCNNGGCTGCGCAGAACGCACCAGTGATGATCAGGGCGTTAAGATAAAGGCGTTTACCGAACATGGGTACCCATTCCCTTCAACTACTTCATCGCCGCGACCAGGTCCATACCTCGCCGCGATAACTGCGGGCAATGCGAAGCGACATCGTCCATAAAGCGAACCTGATCGTCTGGTGCGATCAGGATCTCGCCCCCGGCATGACGAATGGCTACTCTGTCGAGCGATAACGCAAGGGAACTGCGCGAATCCGACGACGGCCCCACGAAGCTGATCCCCGACCATGGAATCACGCGCCTTGTGAGTCCCGCGCTGACGATGAGCGCTTCCGGCATCACCTCATATTTCTGCGGGTAACAGCAAGTCAGCATGAACACCGCAAGCAAACCGGGTGGCGCCAGCAGAAAATCGTTATGCAGCGCCAGCGCGGCTATCGCCGGCATGCATACTCCCGCGACAATCCCCATCCCGATCCACCAATCGACCTTTCCCTTATAGCTCACGCCGCATATCTCAATGGAGATCTTTGCCCGTCAGCAGGCGGCCCAGCACGGGCAGCGGCACCGCCCCTTCCTTCAGCGCCCTGTCATGGAAATCATGCAGGCTGAACGCGGCTCCCTGGGATTGCTTCACCAGTTCGCGAACCCGGAGCCAGTCCCGCCACCCGGTGAAATAAGTCGGGAGCTGAGTCGACGACAACTTCGCGCGCTGCAGCTTCGCCACGGCCTCCTCGTGCTCCTGAAAAGTCTGTTTCTCCATCAGCTCCATCGCTTCGTCGTCGGTCATCCGGTTCGTCTGGAGCCGGATATCGAGTATCGCGTTAGCATCCACGCGCAGTTCCTGCTTCAGCAGCGTCAGCCGCAATTCCGGCGCGCCATTCATGTAACCTTCGTCCAGCATCGTCTGAGTGATATATTGCGCCCAACCCTCCACGTAAGGCCCGTTGCCGAACAGCGCCCGCAGCACGCCCCGCATTTTCGGCTGGATCGCGTTGGCGAATTCGCCCTGGACGTAATGGCCGGGCATCGCTTCGTGGATCGTCAGCAATTGCAGATTGTAGAAATTGTACTCGCGCAGCTTCGATTCCACGCGCGCCTTAGGCCAATCCGGAGGAATCGGCGTGATCCAGAAAAACGCGCCCAGTTGCGGTTCGAACACCGGCGCGGGATCGAAACCGCCCACACCGTAGATGCCGCGCTGAAACTCCGGCGTCGGAATCACCTGGAGATTGCTTCCCGCCGGCAACGTAAGAAGGTTCTTTTCCCGCGCGAAATTCCGCGTGTCTTCCAGATCCTTTCTCGCATCGTCCATGTAGCTTGCCGGCGTCGAATGGTCCTGCGCAATATGGTCGAGGACTTCCTTCACCACCTGATTTTCGCGGGAATCGCCGGCCAGATCCGCATGGTCTTTGTGGTCGGCGAACCATTTTGCGTGAAGCGGCAGAGCGAGATCGAGCATCTGTGCGCGGACCGCTTTCAGGCGAGATTCCGCATCGCTCAGCACCTGATCCGGGGTGCGGTCCGTGGCGAGCGAGAGCCGAAACTTCGCCGAATACCTCTCGGGTCCCAGCCGCCAATCGGCGCTGCCTTCGCCGGGCCCGCGCCGGCCTTCCCGCCGAGATCCGCCTTCTTTCAGGTACCGGCTGAAGCCTCGCAGCGCATCAAGAGCGGGCGACGCCGCGGCATCGTATTCGGCCTTCAGCCCCGGCGTCATGGCCGCGCGCAACGTCTTGTCGATGAGATCGATGTTGCCCTCGTTTTCCTCCGCCGCGACCTTGATCCACTCGGGCGGCATTTGCCTCAACTGACGCCTCGCGGTTTCCATAAACGCGGGCACTTTGTTCAATCTGGCAATAATGTGCCGCAACCGGTCTTCTTTCGGCGCATATTCCAGAAGCAGCGGATTGTAGAGGGCATTTCCGATCAGTTCCACATAAGACTGCGGGCTGTGTTGCCAGGTCTGGGCCATGTCGGTATCGAACAGAGCCTGGCCAATCTGCGAGTCGATGATTTCGTAGTCGGCGCGATCCTCCGGCGAAAGCGAACCCTTGTCGATCGCCTCCAGCCGTTTGTGGAAGTCGGCGTAAAAATCGCGCTGTTGCTGGATGGCCCGCGGCCCAACATCGTCCAGTTCCGTGTCGAAATTCACGCCCCCGTACTGATGCAGCCCCTGCCCCGAGGCCGAAACGGGAGAAAACGCAAGGCTCTTATAGACGAATTCCTCGGTCAGCTTTGGAAACTCGGCATTCGACGAACCGTGGCCGCAGGAGAGCGCGGCCAACGAGACCAGCACGACAATGGGAATCAGGCGCATTGATCTGAATTATACGAGAGTACGCCTCCTCACGGGAGGCTTACGAATCCAGATGCCGATTCGACTGTCCGCAGTCTCGGCGCCACAGTCATCGCGGCAGGTGCGTGTTGCCGGTCTTCACGCAATAGGTCCGGCTACAACCCGGTGGTTTATTCGACCGCACGCTTCCGCAAGCAGGCCAACCTGGCAACCAGTGCTACAAATAAACCACCCATTACACCGTAGTACGAAGGCTCCGGTGTGCCCAGCGTCGCCATCCGTTCGGGGCCCGGAACGATGGGACCTCCATCGACCTGGAGTTCGGCGAAGACGTCAAAAAAACTGCTGATCTGGTAGGTAGGTTTCCCGCCCGGGGGTTGAGGGGTTTCAAGGAAAATGCTGGTCGCTCCGGTGCTGGCCATATTCGGGTTCAACATGGCGTCTATCGTGTGTCGCCCCGTCGGACCGACGAACGACCCCGTCAGATTCAGCAACGTCAGCTGGTCTTCGAAAGTCCCTGTCCCGGACAAAGTGCCTTTATTAAAATAGGTTATGTCCGCTTCCCCCGTTAGTTGCACAGGGCTGACGGGTAGCCCCGGTTGTCCGCCGGCGTTCTGAAACACTTCCGCGGACAAGGTAACGTCGGATCTGGTGAGTTCGTTTCCGTTCTGAATCTTGCTGCCGAGAGAAACGAAATCCGACAGGCTGATATCCGTCAGACAGACCACTGACACGCAGGTATCCGGTACAAAATAGATACTGTTGGACGGCGGCAATACCGGAAGTTGCGAGAATACGTCCGCAAACAGAGCCGGACTGAAGGCGATCAAACCTGCCATCAGGCTCGTCTGGAAGCATTTGCAAATTGGAAAATGCGGCATAGTTCACTCCTTGGTGAGAGTTCAATTTAATACACTTTCGACTCCCGACTGGAATATTATACTCGATTTCCGCTACAGCTCAAATCTTAATTTTGCGCCGAAACCGCGCTTGACCTCTGTCGGAACGCCAGAATTCTGCCGGGACGCGTACCGCCGCCAGATGCGCAGCGCAGGCTCCGGCAATCGGGATTTCGTCGATCCCGGTGGGTCCGGGAAATCGGTCAGCGAGGTCGGCAAGTTTCAGAGCCCGTTTTTGGGACTTCGGACTGGCGCAACCCGGCTGAATCTTCTCCGGAGTCTCACGACAACGGTTGAGCTTTTCCTGAATGGATTCGACTGTGGCCGTCCAGACGAAGGGTTTGGATCCTTGTTCCAGGCAGCAAGGAACGCGTCGATTGATTCGTGCAAGTTCGCCACGCTGCGGAACACCCCGCGGCGAATGGCTTGGTTGTCCAGGTGAACGAAGCATCGCTCCACCAGATTGGGCCAATTGGAACTGGCGGGAACGAAGTGGGGCCCGAACCGGGGATGACGCTTCAGCCTTTGTTTCACTTTCTCGGGTTTGTGCGTCCCGTAGTTGTCCATAACCAGGTGTAAAGAAACCTTGCAGGGAAACTCCAGGTCCAGCCGCCGCAGGAATTTGAGAAACTCCTGATGCCGATGCCGGTGGCGGCATTCGCCCACGACTCTGTCTTTCAGCGTGTCCAGCGCTGCAAACACAGTCGTGGTTCCGTTGCGTTTGTAGTAAGGCCCGGCTTACTGTCTAGAGTGATTTGCCGGACAATACACAAGCGAGCGCGCAATGAAAGAGCCGCTTTCATCGACCCGGCATTCCGTTGCGCTTGGCGGGCGACAAGGATCGCCCTCGGACCGATTCCTCAAGCCCGAGCCAATTTCTCCCGTTTCGACCGTTATTGACCCCCCGTCGTCGGAGTTTGCGGACGCCATTTGCTGTATACTACGATCCTTGGCTCTGATTTCGGCGGGGAACCTGTCACGATTTCTTTCCGACAATCACTATCCTTCACGGAGATCAAATATGGCAGATCAGTCCGGTTCAAAACTTGCACGACACCGCGGCGGGCGCGCCCTCTGGCCGGTCCTCCTTATCGCAGTTCTCGGCCTGAGCATCCTCGCAGGATGCACAAACGGTGGCGCTCCGGGACCGGTCGACAAAATTAAGGATGAGGCCCTGACCGCCGGCCGGCTGAAGGAATCATTCAGTTTTGCCGACGAGGATTTCTTTCACGACATGGACCAGCAGACGGACGGGAACAAAGTGGGTCCGCTGTCGCTGACCACCAGCCAGATTCAGGGCCGAAATATGTGGATCGTCTGGACCGGCGGAAACGACCGGCTCTGGGACGTCCTGAACTGGAAGAGTTTCGGAACCTTCGATCTGCTGAAAACCATCTCCTCTTACGGTACTCTGAAAGCGCAGCGGCATAACCGCTGGGAATACTACGGACTCGTCAACGAGCCCTGCTTTGAGGAAGCGAAACAGGGCGATCCCGACCGCTTCGGGCTGTGGCTCGATAGGCGCATTCCGGGCTGTGACCCGCGCTTCGGCGGCAAAGATCCGTTCGCGGACGAAACCAAATATCCGGGCGTCAAATTCCTGCACCGCGGCGAGGAAATGCCCGTCGGATCTTTCTACGGGTACCCGACCGGCGTTGTCGGCCTGCGCTTATTCCCGAACCCGGAATTCGACGCGAAGGCGAAAGCGCACTGGGATGCGCAAAAGTACTACACCGACCCGTCGTATATCACCAAAGATCTGGTGCGGCCGTATCGCGTAGGTATGTCGTGCGGTTTCTGCCACGTGGGTCCCAACCCTCTCAAACCGCCCGCCGATCCCGACAATCCCAAATGGGAAAACCTCAGCTCCAACGTTGGCGCCCAGTATTTCTGGTTCGACAGAATCTTCTCGTGGAACGCCGACCAAAGCAACGCGATAGTCCAGATCCTGCATACCTACCGGCCCGGCGCGCTCGACACGTCGCTTGTTTCCACGGATTACATCGACAATCCGCGGACCATGAACGCCATCTATTATCTGAAGCCGCGCCTCGATTTGGCCAGGCGCTGGGGTCACGAAACACTTTCCGCCGCCAACCAGAACAACAGGCAGTTCAACGATCCGGACTTCAACGCTCCGCCCGCGCTCGATGTCTTTTTCGAACCGCCAGGCAATGTCTGGACGCCGAGAGTGCTGAAGGATGGCTCGGATTCGGTCGGCGCGCTCGGCGCGCTGAACCGGGTTTACCTGAACATTGGGCTTTACAGCGAGGAGTGGCTGCGGCATTTCAACGCCTTGTTCGGCGGCCAGAAGACCTCGCCGATCGAAATATCGGTCGCAAAGCAGAACTCAACGTACTGGAACGTGACCGAGCAGTGGACGCCGGCCATGGCTGGTTTTTTCCTGGCCAGCACCGAGCCCCACCATCTGGCCGACGCGCCCGGCGGAAAGGCTTATCTCAACGCGAGCGCCGCGCAGATGACCCGCGGCAAGGAAGTGTTTGCCGAGCGATGCGCCCGCTGCCACTCCAGCAAAGCGCCGGAGCTTGCGCCCGGCGTCGACCCCGGCGGCTGTTCGGGCTCAGCTTACCTCGGCTGCTGGGAGAAGTACTGGAAATGGACAAAGACCGACGATTACAAGAAGCGGATGCGCGATATAGTCATGCGGCCAGATTTCCTCGACCAGAATTATTTATCTTCCGAGTTGAGAGTTCCGGTTACGCTGACGCAGACCAACGCCTGCAGTCCGCTGGCGAGCAATGCCATCGCCGGCAGCATCTGGGATAATTTCTCGTCGCAAACTTATAAGGAACTGCCTTCCGTGGGCGAGATCACCTACTACCATCCCGTGAACGGCAAACCAATTAAGTACGCCATGCCTGGTGGCGGGCGCGGTTATACGCGACCGGCATCGCTGGTCAGTCTCTGGTCAACCTCGCCGTTCCTGTTGAATAATTCCGTGGGGACGTTCGATCCGAGTCCGTCGGTCGAGGCGCGCGTCAAATCGTTCGAGATTGCCATTCGCCAGATGCTCTGGCCGGAAACGCGGGCGACGGATCCTGCCCTGAAAGGCCTCGTCAAGGGTCCAAGTCTGATCGACCGCACGTCGGTGAAAAGCTACTTCAAGATTCCATCCGGATTCCTTCCCGGCGCCGTGGACGATTTCCTCAAGTTCGACAGTCTGTTCATGCCATCGCTGCGCAACGTCGACGGGCTTCAGGTGGGTCCGATTCCGGCCGGCACGCCTATCGGGCTGATCGCCAGCCTGAACCTGGACCCGGGCGAGCAACTCAGCTTGTCGGAGAGGATCAAGCGCGACAAACTCGTTTTGGAGCTTGCTGTCCGAGCCAAGGCCGATCTCGCCAATTCGGGAAGCCTCACCGACGACCAGCTTTCGAAGCGATTCGAGAACCTTGTGGACCCATTGCTGTCCCTGAGCAAGTGTCCGGATTTCATCGTTAATCGCGGACACTACTTCGGCACCGACATGCTGGATCCGGCGGAAGGCGAGCCGGGGCTGAGCGACGCGGACAAGGAAGCGCTGATTTCGTTTCTGAAGACGTTTTAGGGCCGATTATGCCTGTATTCCGGAAAGGGCAACTTCGAACGCTGTTTGCCATTGGGGTAATGTACGGCCTGCCCGCGGTAGGTCAGGTGCAGACCGCACCGCAACCCTTGCCGTCACCCATTCCCGGTTTTTGTCCGGCGCCGCATGACAAAGTGGATCCGCCTCAGGTATTGACAGACGACCTTTGCTCCGCGCCTGCGGGAAACTCCTTCCGGCTGCAGGAGCAGGCCCCGCTCACCTTCGGCCAGAAGGCCGACTATTTCGTGCAGAACCAGTTGTTCAGCGCCTCATCTCTTTTCGGCGCGGCCTTCTTCGGTGGAATCTCGCAATGGCGCAGGGACCCCCCGCAGTGGCCGCAGGGCGCCAAGGGTTTCGGCGAACGAATCGGCACGCGCTATGCGCAAACGCTTACGGAGAACACGGCGGCGTTTTTGTTCGGATTCATGGAAGACCCGCGGACTACCCCGCCTCCCCAATACATGGTTTTCAAAAACGGCGAGTGGCAACCAAATTCCCGGGTTCACGGCCACGGCCACGGCAACCGGAAATTCGGCGTGCGGCTCGGCTACGCTCTTTTGGGTGTGGTCTGGACGCACTACGATACCGGACGCGACGGCATTGCGTTCTCCCGTGTCGGCGGAGCCTTCGCCAGTGGCTTGATAGGAAGGGTCTGGACGCCGGATCCAACCAACACCTGGGCGCAGGTCGGCGTGCGCACGGCAAGCGCCCTTGGCGGTGACGCGGCCAGCGCCGTGTTCCGCGAATTCGAACCCGATCTGACAAAGCTGCTGGGCCGGCTTGCGGGACGGAGCAAGACGCCATCGGTCAACGGAAAGTCGGGCAACGGCCCGGCACCCGCGCCGACGCCGGGAGCCAACGCACAGGGAGCAAAACAACCATGAGTCTGCCGGAAAATCTGTCGTCTTATGAAATCGGGGACGTGATAAACAGTGCTGAGGCTCGCCGCCCGCGCGCGTCGCGCAATACGACCACCCCGCTCCTGCTCTCGGTACTGCTTGCCGCCGGTTGCCTTGCGGGCTGCCTTCCCAACATGGGATACCGCACGCAAATACCGGCCCAGGCGTCGCCGGAGCAACTGCCGACCTGCAAACCGGGACCGAACCCCTCGACTTGTTCTGTGCAGATCGTCCGCGCCGCGGCGAATGGCAATCCAAACCCCCAACTGGTTGATGTTCCGCTGGCCTTTGTCGAGTTCGACGACGAAGGCCAGGCCTTCAAACGCGACCAGATTCTTGCGGCGGAACAGACCATTCAGGCGCAGCGAAAGAAGTATGGGACGGTAGTCACGATCCTGTTCATCCACGGCTGGAAGAATAACGCCTCCGACGCCTCGCCCAACGTAATCGGTTTTCGGGGTTTTCTGCAGCAGTTCCAGCCCCAGTTGCCCGGCGTGGGGCTGGTGGGCGTTTACTTTGGCTGGCGGGGAGGAACGACCAACGCTTCAGTCATAAAGGAATTGACTTACTGGAATCGCAGGGACACCGCCACGTATATTCCCGGATCCAATATGTCCGAAGCTCTGTTCCGAGTGGCTCGCGCCACTAAGGATGCGGATTACTCGGGAAAATCAAGGCTGATCGTCGTTGGGCATTCTTTTGGGGGGCTGGCGCTCGAACGAACTGTCACGCAGCATCTGACAAGGCAACTGGCGGAGAATTCCGGAATCGAACATCCAGCCGCCGATCTGCTCGTGTTCGTAAACGAGGCCGCGGCCGCAACGGAGGCGATCCAGTTGCTCAACATGCTTCATTCCCTATACCCGGAAAAGAGGCCACTGTTCCCGGCCATCGTTTCAATCACCTCCCAGGGCGACACTGCGACGGAGTTCATCCTTCCCGTGGGACAAGGAGCGTCGCTCCTGAAGCACAGTTTGCGCGCCTACGGCGGGAACTACGATCCCGATCCATTCGGAATAACCAACCAGAGAACCTACTATCTGCGAAGCGCGACCCACATTCCGGAACTACAGAGCCATGTGGTCGGCGCAGGCGCGGACCTGAAGAACGCTTATATCGCCGCAAATGGTTACACATGCGCGAGCGTTCCTCCTCCTCCCGGATCGAAAAACGGCAAGAGCACAAATTATTATGTTGTCCCGATCGCGGGCGCGGCGAACACGACGCCCTACTGGATTATGCAGATGCCCGTAGCAATCGTCCCGAACCATACCGACATTTTCCGGCTGGAATTCGCTTATCTGCTGCAGGCGTTCGTGCTCCGTCAGGCACAAACGGATAAGAATCAGGTACCGGATCCGGATACCTGCTACACGGACAAGGCAAGAGCGCCGGCAATCGACATGCGAAATATGAGGAACGCGTTCTCGACGCAGTGACACCAAAGAAAGGGGACTGCGACAACGACCATGCCCAGCCGACGCCGATTTCTATCTCAGTTCGCGGCCGCATCCGCTCTTTTCCGCTCCGCGGCGAAGGCGGCCACCAGCGCGTTTCAGGCGGCGCCCCGGATGCCATCGGGCGACGTGGCCGATTGCGAATACCTGGTAATCGGTTCGGGCGCGGGAGGCGGCACCGTCGCGGCGCGCCTCGCCGAACTTGGGCACAAGGTAATGCTGCTCGAAGCCGGCGGCGATCCGATGATTTCTTCCGGCGGCAACGCGCTCTATCCCGACCGCAACACCCTGCCGGAAGATTACGAAGTCCCCGCGTTCCATGCCAATTCCAGCGAAAACGATGCGATGAAGTGGGATTTCTTCGTTCGCCACTATGCCGATACAACGCAGCAGAAGAACGACCCGAAGTACTACGAAACGTATGGCTCCGAGCGCGTCGATGGAGTGCTGTACCCGAGGGCCGGCACGCTGGGCGGCTGCACGGCCCACAACGCGCAGATTTTCGTTTATCCCCACAATCAGGATTGGCAGGACATTGCCGATGCCACCTGCGATCCGTCGTGGTCGCCGGAGAACATGCGTAAGTATTTCGAACGCCTCGAAAACTGCCATCACCGGCCGCTCGAGCGGTTCCTGCATTTTCTGACGCGTCTCAATCCCACACGGCACGGATTCGGCGGATGGCTGTCCGCCGAAAAGGCCCTTCCCCTGGGCGCTGCGTTGGGCGATCCGGAGCTTTCCGCAGCCGTGCTGAAAGGCCTGATCGACGACCTGAAGGCGCAAGGGGAGATCGCCAAAGAGGTAAGTGAGGACCTGATAAGCGGACTCGATCCCAACGACTGGCGGCTCGTGGAGGCCAACGCGACAGGTGTGCGCTACGCGCCCCTGACGACCAAAGGCCACTCCCGCTTCGGCACTCGCGAGCGGCTGAGGGACGTCGAGAAAAGCCATCGCCTGACGATCGTAACCGACGCGCTGGCTACGCGGGTGATTTTCGACGACCAGCGCCGGGCGGTTGGCGTGGAGTATCGCAAGGGCGCGAAGCTGTACCGCCCGCACGGACAGCCCGCCGCGCAGGGTCAAAGCACGATCGCTCGCGCATCCCGCGAAGTTATCTTATGCGGAGGGGCGTTTAACACGCCGCAATTGCTGATGCTTTCCGGCATCGGCCCGAAGCAGCAACTGGACAAGTTCGGAATAACGCCAGTGAAGATTCTGGAGGGTGTCGGGAAAAACCTGCAGGACCGTTACGAAATAGGAGTCGTCAGCCAGTTCGACCGTAATTTCAAAGCTCTTAACGGCGCCGAGTTCGGCAAGGACGATCCGGTTTACAAAGCGTGGGCCGGGAACCGATCCGGCATCTACACTTCCAATGGCGTAGCTCTGGGGGTGATCGCAAAATCTTCGAAAGACCGGACCTTACCCGACCTTTTCTGCTTCGCCTTGACGGGCAATTTCCACGGTTATTATCCCGGCTACTCTAAGCTCTTTAAGGAGCAGCACGACCGCCTGACGTGGGCCGTCCTGAAGGCGCACACGCTCAATCATGGCGGTGAAGTCACGCTCAATTCGGCGGACCCGCTGGTTGCGCCCAACGTGGACTTCCATTACTTCGAAGAAGGCACCGACAAGGCCGGAATCGATCTGGATGCCGTTGTCGAAGGCGTAAAACTCGTCCGTCGTCTTACGAAAGGCGTGCCATTCATCAAGCAAGAGGAATACCCGGGCGCCGGTGTGCAGTCGGACGACGACATCAGAAAATACGTTCGGGACAACGCATGGGGCCACCACGCCTCATGCACCTGCAAGATAGGTCCGGAGAGCGATAACGGCGTGCTGGATTCCAGCTTCCGGGTTCACGGCGTAACGGGACTCCGAGTGGTGGACGCTTCGATTTTCCCCAAAATACCGGGCTTTTTTATCGTTAGTTCGATTTACATCGCCGCGGAGAAGGCTGCCGACGCGATCCACCGGAACCTTGGGGGCGGGCGCTGCTGAAGGCAAATTGCCGGCGGGCTATCGGATCAAGTCGCCGCCGACTAATGCCAGAATTGTGTTCAGGAGCGCCTTCAGTTCAGGGCATTGTTTCGCGGCGACAGCAAGGTCTTTGCCTTGGAGGATTCGAGCGGCGTCTCGCGCTTTTGAATAGTGACGGCCTGATGCGCCGATTCTGAAGATCTCTTTGATGTGGTACGAAGGCGGCCGGTTGTGGTTGACAGATTCCGGCGGCCCCGGAGGAGCGCCCCTCCCGTGTCCGGCGAGCCTCTGAATCTCAGTCCAGAAAGGAAGTAGCCACGCCTCGAAATCATATTGTGCCGCATGGGCATGGAACTTGCCGTTCGGGCCTACCCATTCCCGCATCTTNNCGTGTAAACGTCGGTCAGCGCAATCACTGCGTCGGCGGGAGTCCTTCCGTTTTTGAGAAGATCCTCCACAGTCCTCCGCAACTTCGCCCCTGTGTATATTCGGCCGTCGCACGGGAAGAAATCGATGCCCGGCATTCGCCCGGCAAGACGATTCCTCAGGAATTCCAGCAAGAAAGGCCTGAATGCCTTTTCGGTCTTGCCCTCAACGAGGATCGCGATTCTCAAGCCCGCGCCCCGAGACGCCCGTTGCGCCAGAGTTCGTCAAGGGAGTAGTCCTTCAGCCACTGGCCAAGATCAAGCTCGTCGGCTCGCGTAAGTGTGGTGAGACCATCGTCTGTCGAATCGAGAACAACTACTTCAGACGGCTCCAGGAACCGAATCAACGTATCGGAATGCGTTGCGACAATGACCTGAGTTCGGCGCGACGCGTCTCGCAATTGGTCGGCAAGCAAACTCAGTAATTCCGGGTGCAGACTGACCTCCGGTTCGTCGAGAAGTGTGAGCGCCGTAAGCCCCGGACTCTGCAAGAGCGTCGTCAGCCACAGGAATCGCAGCGTTCCTTCGGACAGTTGGTGCATGTAGAGCGGTCTTGAAAACCCTCGTTCGCGCCAAGCCAGAGCCAACGTGCCGGCAGCTACAGGCGGGAAATCCAAACGTTCGAAGCGCGGGAAGGCCGCCCGCAGCGAGTCTTCGACGATCTCGAATCTGTTTCGATCCGTTTCGCGAAGATAGAACAGGCATGAGACCAGATCTTCGCCGTTTCGTCCGGGGAGCGGGGCAGGTCCCATCGATTGTGGTAGGCGGACAGGCGATCTCGGTTCCACATTCAACACGTGGTAGAAGGTCGAAGATGCCAGTCTCCGACGAAATTCCTCCGGTTCCTGGAACATCTTTGGAACTTGTGCCAGAGAGGTTTCGAGAGGATTATGCTCCCACGACGGCGGTAACAGCTTCTTCTTTACTGGATCGTAGTACTTGATGTCCCGCTCAAAGGAATTAATATGAAGAAACGGCTGTGGATATGGCTTTCTCTTCTGACTGAGCACTTCTTCGCGAATAGCGTGAGCTATGCCCTCAGGACGCAGCCAAAGCGAATACTCCAGGGGCTCGTGCCCCGGTACCACCATCGTGATTCCAAGCTCCAGTTCATCGGCCTTATCGTAAGTAAGCACATTCGCCAATCCCGACAGGTCGGAGATCGACGAACTCAACCGCCCTTGTGCCGACGTAGCCAGGAGTGACAACACATCGAGTACGGACGTCTTGCCCGTGCCGTTCGCCCCGATCATCACAGACAGCGGTCCTAACGAGAGGTGGATGTCGTTCAACCGACGAAACCCGCGCACCGACAGTTTGTCAAAACGCACCGACGAATTATCCATTATTTTCGATCCGGCGAAAGGACCCCAGCGTCACACATTAGTCTAGCGTTGCCCGCGCCGGAGGCGCCGACATCACACCGTCCCAGCGAGCTGCCAGATCGGTGTGGATGCCGAATTGGTCGAGTATGCGCATTACGATCTGATCCACCATCTCCTCAACCGATTTCGGGTGCGTGTAAAAGCCGGGCATGGGCGGCAGGATGGTCACGCCCATGCGCGCGAGCTTCAGCATGTTCTCCAGATGGATCTCGCTGAGAGGAGATTCGCGAACCACCAGCACCAGCTTGCGCCGTTCCTTGAGGACTACGTCCGCGGCCCGGTGGACAAGATGTTCGCCCTGGCCACTGGCGATTGCGGCCAGCGTCCTCATGCTGCAGGGAGCGATCACCATGCCGTCCGTTACAAACGAGCCACTGGATATCGCTGCACCCTGGTCGTTGGGGTTGTAGGCGTGCGCAGCGAGCGCATTCACTTCGCCGACGGTCCTGGAGGTCTCGTGGACCATGGTCCGAGCGCCCCATTTGCTCATGACGAGATGCGTTTCGATTCCGGCTTCGCGCATCACTTCGAGAAGCCGCATGCCGATGATCGAGCCGGTAGCGCCAGTGATCCCGACTACGATGCGCCGCTTGTGGTCAGGGTCCGTCATAGTGCGGTTCAGCGGCAGGCGGAACCGCCTGCCCCACACGGAGCGAGTTCGTCGGCAGTCACGAACTTCGGCCGGATATCGACGGGAAGGTCGCTCATGCGCGCGATCGTCGCCGAAGTATCGGGGCGCAGCACCGAGAGCGTGTCGATCATGTGCTTGCCCGCCGCGTAGTCTCCCGTCGCCTCAATGGTCAGAAGTTCGTGCGCCAGATCGCGGACCGCGCCTTTGATCTTCGTCGGATCGAGCTCCCACACGCCATTGCGGTAAACGAATGCGCCCTTATCGACCAGGTAATTGAACTGAAGCGCCATGCCTTTGCCGTGCGCCTCGAGCAGCCCGAATCGCAGCGTGCGGAACGACGAAGCGAGAAAGGTCGTGTAGAGCGTCGTCTCGTCGTGCTTCAGATAGCCTTTGTCCATCAGGTACTGGAGCATGTACAGGCCCAGCACGTCGGCCTTGGCTTCTTCGAGAGCGCTGTAGAGTTCCTTGAGCTCCTGCCGGGGCGTGGTGGCTTTGCCATTCACCGTGATCTGATGCGGCCCGATGCCGTGGCTCATCTCGTGGGCCAGCATATGCGTGAAAAAGGAATCGAACTGCAGCGACGCCTGCGCGCCGGGCGCGAGAACAAGTTTCGAAATCGGCTTCAGCGTGGCCTCGAACTTGGCTTCCTGCACGTTTCGCAGCATCACCTTCTTGCTGCCCTTTTCGTGCACGACCCGTTCGTCGTTCGGGAGGTTGTAGGCAGCCGTCGTGACGCCGTGGTCGCCATCGCCGGCCGCGATCACCTCGTTGACTACGCGAATCGGCGACAACGCGCCCAGTTTCGGGTTCTTATATTGCGGGTCAAGCGGGAGATTATCTTCGACTTCCTGCATGTGGTCGCCAAAGAACCTGAGCTTAGCCGTCTCCGCGTCGTCGCGGATGTTGACGTAGGATTCGAAGGCGGCCTTGTAGCCGTAGATCTCGTCGTTGTAGGTTTCGTACGGTCCGAAAGTGATGTCGATCGGCGCGTCCAGATCCATCCAGGCCACGTCGCTGCCGTAGTAATCGTTGTCGAGGAAGGCCAGGGCGCGAGCCTGAAGAAATGTTTTCAGCGACAAATTTCCCGTCAGCGTGGCGGCCTCGCGAAAGAGCCTGGCGCATTCGGTGAGGTCTTTCTTGTACGCGTCCGAATACTTGACGGCCCGCAGCGTTCCGCCGGGGCCGCGCTGGATAACGGTGAAGAAGCCTTCCGCTTCGGCGCGCTTCTCGGGCGACAGCGTTCCGACCCAGAGCTCGAACTGCTTCTTGCTGAAGTCCTCGGGATAAAAGCCCGCGCCGAGCGGTTTGCGCAGCGGAACGCCCGGCAGAAACGCTTTGTGGTCGTCGAGATCGGAAAAGGGACCTTTGTAAAGCCAGAAGGCTGCGAGGCGGGCTTTTCCGAGCGGTGTGTTGTCGCGTTTCAGCTTCTCGTAAAGCGCGGGATTGCCGGCCCACATCTGGCCGAGAAATATGTGGTCGAGGATACGCGACGCTTCGATCAGCTTCACGAGCGCGCCGCGGTCTCCGGGCGAGAGCTTGCTCGTATCGACGCGAAGGTCGACAGGCGCGAATTTCGCGACCATTTTTTGCAGTTCCGGCAGGGTCGCATCGGCGGCGGATAAGGTCATGGCGATCAGGAATACGGCGGCGAATTTCTTCATGAATTGCGCTCGCGGGCGAATCGGGAGCGTCATTTGAATTGTATTACCTGCGGAAGAATGCGGGCCGTACGGTCTGTTGGCGTTTGCGAGGCCGGCGTGCCGGCCGAACCGCGCATCGCCACGGTGACCGTGGTAACCGGCCATACCTGCGCTCCGGTTTTAGCCCGCGCTGATCCTGTATTGGCGTGTCGCCGTTCCATATGGTCCTTCCCGCTTCACGGTCTGCAACCTTGGCGGAGCGTCTTTTCCGCAGCAGCGCTTGTGTTTTTGATTCGATCCGCAAGGGCATTTGGCGTTACGGGGCGTTCCGGATGGCTTGTCGGCGCTTTTTTGCAAAACGAACTCCGGTTTCGGTGGAACGGATGGGTGTTTTTGCAAAACGAACTGTTCTGTTGGTTCGGGCGATGCGGCCGTCGGGGCCGGTTGAGATTCCCGATTCGTTTTTTGCAAGGCGAACCCCTGGTTTTTCTGGAGAGCGGTCCTGCGGTCCGGATTCAAAGGGGGCGCTTCGGGAAGCCGCATTTCACGCAGGAAGGCCGCGTCGTCGAGATCATAGATGCTGCGCTGCAACAGAGCGCCGCGGCATTCGGTGGAAGCGGCTTTCATAACGGCGTGGTAGTCGGCCAGACCAAGGTCCGACGTGTCGGTGCCTTTGACGAAGACCTCCCGGCGCACCTGGCGTTCGGTCTGGAGGCGGCGAAGGTGCGCTTCGGATTGCTTCAGCACCCGGTGCGCGTGGGCGCGGGCGCGCTCGAT
>PLEX01000222.1:55307-58649 GCA_003136575.1 Bryobacterales bacterium
GCTTTGCCGGCGTCTGTGCGTGGGCCGGTGGAGGGGTTTATTGATCCGCCTTGTGGCTCTATGCTTTCGGACGCGAATCTGGTGTTGCCGGCGACCGCGTTCAGGGTTTCGGCGCAAACGGTTTCGGGACAGACGGCTTGAGACGACATATTGTTTATCTTCCTTCCTTGAATTTCTGTGCAGCCCGCGGAGAGCGGCGAGGCTCTCCCAAAGCCGAATATAGACCGAGGTGTCAAGGGTTTTCGGCAGATTTTCGGTGGTTTTGTTGAAAACAGGGGAGATATAGATTGAAGATTGACGACACTGGCCTTTTTGGCGCCCCGAAGTACCGCAGGGGCACCAGACTAAGAAATCATAGGCGTTAAGATAAGCCCGCAGTTGGCTTCGGCTGCGTTCTCTGAGAATCGCCTGCGGGTCGCAGCCTTCTGGAAGCGGACTGCTCCGTCACGCAGGAACGGGAGCAGTTTCCGAGTAGCGCGTGACACGCCCAGAGCGCCGTCCGACGCTTCCCAGAACGGGACTTCCGGCCCGCGTCGCCAAAATCCGAGCTTTGTACGAGTAGCGCGTGATCCGGCCGGAGCGCGGCCCGACGCTTCCCCGACGCCGGCTTGCGGCTAGCCTGCGTTCTTCCCGCCGCCCGCGACGAGTGTGTTTTCTGGGATGGTATGCGCTTCCAAACGGCACGCAAAATCACGCCATCGGATCACTGTTGCTACGGCTGGGTGTCTTGCCCGATGTCGGGCTCAAGATGTTGACAGACCAGATGGAGAACCAGACGGGGGTTAACAATCGGAAATGGTATGTGAGGGCGGCTACTATCGATGTGCAAATGGCACAACGGCACTGCGAGCGGATCGCGTGCCGTGGCACGGTTGAGGTGAATCCGAACCATCTTCACGCATCGTGGTTGAGCTAACTTCACATGAAACCGAAACTGCTTCACAGCCCAGCCGGTTCGGCCCTGCTCTAGTCGAATTCTGAATGCCAGGGCAGACCCGGATGAAAACTCGATGGCGCTACCCTCGAGTTCCTGAGCACCACCCTCGACTTGTGTAAGCTCGACTGCCCTTTCTTTCAGGCGGGTAATGCGACGGTAATCGGATTGTCGGCTGAGATAGTATCTGAGGTGACGCAACAGAAGGGCAGGCTCCACGGTCAAGCTGTCCAAAGATGCCTGTGTGGCAGCGTCGTTTAGCCGCGCAATCTCAACGAGTTCGTCGTCGAGGTTCACTTTAGCTGGCTCCCCCGATCGGTTCATCAGGTCCTATAATGAGCACGTCGGCAAGTCTGCTACGGAGATTGGGGGCTCTTGTTAAAATACGCTCCGCCACGTCGAAACTCGTCAAAAACAGCACAGGCCCAACCTGGGTCAACAGGACAATATTTCGGTCAATCGAATCAACTAACGTATGTTCCCATCGCGCCATGGCGAGTAAAGTAACTCCTGGTGTCCTATTGGAAGCAATCGCCTGCGCGAGAATATCGATCGTCACGTGCGATGCGTCGAAAGACCGCAGGTCCGCTCCAAGTTGTACCTCTATTTCGGCCGCGAGGTCACTCTGTACGGCGCTCATTGCCTCGGGCTCGCAGATCAGAACGTATATGGACGGATTAGTCAGCTCGGTTGCGGCTACGCGACGTACGAGCCCGAAAACTGTTGTCCTAGGAAAAGTAATCATTCCGGTTTGGGCAATACTTTTGCAAGGGCGGGATGGACAGCAAAGGACTCCCGCCCGCGGTCGAAGTACTCAAGCACCTGTCTGTTGACTAGCAGTGCAACTGATACGGGGTCATCCACGTTGAATTCTTCGTTTTCAGCGAGCCGACGCAATCGACGCCTCTGAACGTTGCCTAGCCCAACAAGATAACGGTTTCCGAGTTGGTTAACAGCCGCGCGGACGTGTCGAGGAGCAATTCGGTCCTGTTGATCACGGTAAGCGTCTGCAGCCGCTGAGCTAGCCAATGTCAGCAGATCGCGGATAACGCCCCCTGAGAATTTCACGATCGAGCTAAGCTCGGAACGATCCATTAGTTCCAACACGCCACGACGTTCTAGGATTTGCCTAAGGAAGGCTGTTTCCTGTTGGCCCTTGGCGGCAGGTATGTGCTTCACGATATCGAAGTAGTCCTGGATGAATCGGCTCTTATCGTACAAGAGCATCAGTGGCGCAACGACGATCACCGTTATCTTCGTGCCCCTGAGGGCACGGAGGTCCTGTTCGGCGAACTCACGAAAACGTTCAACATTGATCAAGCGATCTAGGCCATCGATAAGGAATGTGATCTGGGCGTCATCCACCAGCAGCGGCGATGCAACGGCAAGGGCGAGATCCTTCACTTCCTTCACCTCGTGTCGAAGATCGGGGAACCTAGCCTTCATCAATCCAGGGGTCTCAACCCACACCCCTTCTTCGCCGTCGTAGTCTGGCTCCAAGGCTTCAGGGGAAACAAGTTTTCTCTGCGGAAAGGCGAGTTGGCGCAGCTTTCGGTAAGCGACACTTGCAGCGTCGGGAACATCCCCCTTTCTCTTCAGCCATGCGTAAAGCCGAATGCCGATAGTTGCGAGAATGGCCCCAGGATTGAGCTCGTTCAAATCCGTGTAGTCGGCCATGTCAACAAAAACATTTACCGCGTCGCTGTGTCGATTTAGGAACTTCTGAGTCAACAGCATCTCAGTCGTCTTACCCGACCCGATGCCCCCGACGAGCGCCATTTGCGCGCCACGGTTCAACTCAGCAGTTTGTGCGAGAGCCTCATAGATTGGGGGCTGATGCAAATCGTGAGGGTCGTGAACGCGTGGAATGATCAAGTCGCGGGCGAACACGTCACGGCTGGGGGCGACGGCATTAAGGCTTTCGAGAAACGGTCTGTACACCTGCCTTCTATCGAAGGCAACCGTAGTCGGCGCGCTCTCCGCTTGCTTTTGCATCTGCAAGCCAGTATAGGAGATCTCAGACGGTCGCGCAGGCGCATCGAATCGCAGTTCACGGGCGGACGGTCGGTACAGCGAGGTCGGGTGCACCGCGCTGGCAGGACCCACTCCTCGCAGCTTCAGCGATCCCGCAGTGCTCCGTCTGGCCGTGGCTACGACGACGACCGCTCGACGCGGACCCCAAACATCGATCTGGGAAGAGGAGGCTCGCTCCGCGCGGATGGTCCGACACTCTTCCCGAGTCGTAGCTCACGGCGCTGGCTCGATCCCGATCCTGTCGTTCACGGCTGAGACGATGCGCTGCGTGCAGCCGAGGTACCGCTCGGTCGTTTGTACCGAGACATGGCCCAGTAGGAATTGGATCTGCTCCAGCTCGCCGCCGGCGGCGCGACAAAGCCGAGCGCAAGTCC
>PLEX01000090.1 GCA_003136575.1 Bryobacterales bacterium
ACTCGCGCCAACCGCCATTTTCACGATCGACCGGTGCCGCTGCGCACCCCGCAAGCGTCGAAGGGGTAATGGGAAAGTCTGCGCGGCGCGCGCCTCCGCCAACGCTGAACAGGCGACCCGGTTAGCACCGAATCGCCCGCTTCACAAATCCTGGAGCCACCCGCCGGGATCGAACCGGCGACCCTCTCATTACGAATGAGATGCTCTACCAGCTGAGCTAGGGTGGCGTAACTTCATCATACAACGGCATGGAATCGTGTGATGCCCAGAGTCCGTGTTCCGACCGTTTCAGCAGCCGATTCGAAATGGTCCGAAGCCCGCTGAATATACAATAACCAGCTGAAAAAACAACTATTTACACACTTCCATACGCGATGGGCGAGAGATAGTAACGCCCGGGCGTTGCTCAGGCACGTCATCCGTCAAGGGTGTGAGAAGAAGAAGTGAATATCCGCAGTTCCCGCTCTGAGCCGGCAAGGAACGCTTCTTTCGCGTTTTGGGTAACGCCGGCAATGAGCTACCGTTATGTCAAGGGGATATCGGACCCTTTCTCCCGCAGTCGGCGGCGGTTCCGTTTTATGCGGCGTACCCCTGTCTGGTGACACTTCCGCGCTTCGCGCGTCTAAACGCATAGGCCAAATCCCTGCCGGGAACCTGGTTTCCCGGCAGGGCAGGCCTGAGCAGCCATGTGCGGGAGGAAGCGAAGATGTACCAGGCCGCGGAAACGGTAAGTACTATATTGGCGGTGCCTTTAGACGAAACAGGGCTGATCCGGGCAGCCCAAAGTGGCGACCAGGACGCTTTCGAGCGGCTGGTGCGGGAGTACGACCAAAACGTGCTCCGCATCGCTACGAATATTCTGCGGTCTCCCGACGAAGCGCGCGACGTCTATCAGGAGGCGTTCCTCAAGGTCTATCGCAATCTCAGTTCCTTTCGCTTCGATTGCTCGTTCCACACTTGGCTTTACCGGATCGTGACGAATATCTGCCTCGACCATCTGCGCCGGCGCAAGGTCCGCAAGGAAGAATCGACGGCTGTGGAAACGCCGGACGGCATGGTGGACCGGATCTCGCAGGCCAGGGAGGACGGGCCGTACGCCGATCCGGAGCGGCAAATGCGTAACCGCGAACTTTCGGGTGGCATTACAAAGGCGCTCGAGGGACTTACGCCGCGGGAGCGCACTGTTTTCGAAATGCGGCACTATGAAGGGCTGCGCCTGCGCGCCATTGGCGACATGATTGGAACCACGGAAGAGGCGGCCAAAAATTGCCTGTTCCGCGCCACGCAAAAAATGAGAATGAGTCTGGAATCGTTTGTATGAACTGCATCGAAGTTACACGGGAAATACCGAATTACTGCTACGGAGAGATTTCGTCGGAGGCCGAGGAGGCCGTTGAGTCCCATCTGGCTGGCTGCGACCTCTGCCGAACGGAACTCGCGCGGCACCGGAAGTTTCTCGAACTGCTGGACGAACGCGACGCCGTGGCCGACGCGGGGCTGCTGGTGCAATGCCGGTCCGAACTAAGCGCCGCGCTCCGAGCGCAAGCCGCGACGGAAGCGGGACGCAGCGGGATCCGCCAACGGCTGGACCGGACAGTGCGTAACGCGATGGAGTATCTGCGCGACCTTTCGCGGGTGCACATTCCGTTCCGGATTCCGGTCGGGGCCCTGGCGCTGGTGGCTCTCGGCTTCGTTGGTGCGCGCTACACGCCGGAAAGGTTCGGCGGAGTGAGCGCCACGCTCGCCGAGCCGATGTTTTCGAGTGTGCGCTCGGTGGAGCCGAGTGGTCCGGGCCAGGTGCAGATCGCGGTGGATGAAATCCGCCGCCATGTGGTTTCCGGCACGCTGCAGGATCCGCAGATACACGATTTGCTGGTAAGCGGTGTCACCGACGGATCGGACCCGGCCGCGCGGCTACAGTCGATCCAGGTCCTGCACGATCTTAACGGCAACGCCGCCGGGAACAACGCGGATTCCGAGCAATTGCGGCAGGCGCTCCTCGGGGCGCTTGCGCACGATACGAGCGTGGATGTGAGGCTAAAGGCGCTCGACGGGCTGAAGCAATTTGCCACGGAGGCGAGGGTCCGAACGGCGCTCGTGGTCGCAGTTCAGAAGGACGACGACGCACGGGTGCGGGCGCAGGCCATCGATCTGCTGGCCGCGCATCACGACGATTCGCTGGTCGGGGTGTTGCAGAACGCGGTGCAAAGGGAAGATAATCCATTGGTGCGGGCGCAGATTACGCAACTGCTGGCGCAGTTGAAGGCGTCGGTGGGGACTTATTGATATCCGGTGCGTCCGTTATAGTGTGTGCGAGACTGGCTTGAGCGAACGAATTTCCATGTTGGGCAGGAAAGCGGGACTGATTTGTATTGTGCTGGCGGCGCTGGCAATCGTCGGGTATGGCCAGACGAGCGGAAAGCAACGGCCGCATAGCACGAATGTTCAGACGTCGTCGGCAACCGGTTACCTGGGTGTGGGGGTACAGGCCATTCCCGGCAAGGCCGGCGTCGAGGTGGAGACGGTGACGGACGGCGCGCCCGCTCAAAAGGCGGGCATTCAGAATAAGGACGTGATTCTGGAATTCGACGGGCAGAAGATCGAAAGAGGAGACCAGTTCACCACCGCGATCATCGGCAAGTTGCCGGGCACGAAAGTCAGCCTGACCGTATCGCGCAACGGAGTAAGAATGCCAAACATTGTCGCTACCCTGGGAGTGCGCCCCGTCGATCTTCCGCTCAATGGTGCCCCTGTGGGCGTGATGATTCCGAGCATCCCGATAGGGCCGATTTCGCCGGAAGACTTACAGGCGATGTTCGCGGCGGAAGCGCCAAGAATCGGGTTCGAAGGCGAGCCGCTCACGCCTCAACTGGCTGACTTCTTCGGAGTGCATGAGGGCGTGCTGGTGCGGTCGGTTACGGAGAAGACGCCAGCGGAAAAAGCGGGACTGAAGGCCGGCGACGTGGTGACGAAGGTCAATGGCATGCTGGTTACGAGCCCGCGGGAGATCTCCGGGATCGTGCGGCAGTCGAAGAAGATGGTTGTGTTCACGGTGGTGCGGAACAAGAAGGAAATCACGCTGAATATAGAAGTGGCGTGGAACCGTGGCGATCTGCCTGATCGCGACGCGTTCAATTAGTTAATAGGTAAGAGCTCCAATGGCCAATTCCGTCTGGCCGCACTACCCTTGCGGCGGCCCGCCAGATCGCTTGCGCGTCAGCCAGAGGCAAATCCAATAAAGTGAGACCATGTTAAGCGGAATCGAGATCAACTGAGAGTAGCCGCTGAACCGGAAAAGTATGCCCCATGGAAGTTCTCCGGGTTGGAATGGAATGTACTCGTAGAGGAGGCCAGAAGGGTTCAGATATGCGGAAACAAACAGTCCAATCTCAATAGCTAGCCCTACCTTCGCATTCCT
>PLEX01000132.1 GCA_003136575.1 Bryobacterales bacterium
AACATTGGCCGGTTTAAAACGACGATCCGCCCGGAGCGCGAACGACGCTTCCCCCGGCTCTCACTCCTACTCGAACGCCCGCACAATCGCATCGAGGCGGACGAAACGCGCGTCCTCGGCCAAGGCAGGGTTCGTCGCCGAGACCTGTCTCAGAAGCGCGCGGAAATCCTGCCACTCCCAATGCGCGATTTGATCGCTCGTTACAGCATCGAGAAGAGCCAGAACAGCGCCCGAATATTTCTCGACAAGGCTCGTTCGAGAATCCTCTTTAAATGTCAGAACCACGGCGTACGGTTCTCTGAGCTTTGACAGAAGTGGCAAAATCGTTTCAACAGCGTCCGGAAACGCTGAGGAGCAGCATGTGGCGAGCTTAGCCAAATTCTCTGAGGCGGCCTCGTCCCGAAGTTCGCGTTCAATTGGCCAGACGTTCGTCAGCAGGAACTTCAGTCTTTCCCGGTAGAGCGTTGCGCCGTAGTCCGTGGCGGAGTCCGCTTGTCGCCACCAATACCACGCCACTTGAGCCCGCCCTTTCGGCGTCGCAACACTCAGGGCATTTCTTGCATCGCGCGTGTCCAGAGCATAATCAGCGTGCAGAAGGAGAAAAGCAAAGAATGAATAGAATTGGTCCTCATAGTCTCCCAAGGCGGCTGAATGTGGAAAAACCTTAAGCAGTAGGGGACAGAGAACAGGCCATAGCTCGGGGGTAATTCGGGGACTCATTAAGTATCCGAGCCACGCGTGGCGCGCTTCCTCAGACGTAGCCCAATCAAAACGGGTCAGCAAAGACCGCCCTACGAAATCGGGATTGAGGCCGTAAAGCCATGCGAGCGCTCTAGCGAGCACCAGCCGAGACAATCGGTGAGCGGGTCGGACACCGTCTAGCAACCCTTCCAGCCGACGCCGAAAGGGTTCGGGAATATCGTCATAGGTGTTTGGTGCGAGATTGCCTAACTTGATTAGAAGGGCCTCGGTTAGCTCACCAATCGGCGAATTCAGAGCGTTTATTACGGGCTCAGCGGTATCGGTGGGAGCGATTTGAGAGGCAGGCTCCAAAAGTAAGTCCCACAGCAACCACGCCGAATCTTCTTGTTCTCTGTTCTTCCCGTGGTAGTAACGGTTGATCACCCGCGTAAGGGCGCTAAGGTGTTTGGAAATGAAATCTGGGCCGAGCTGTGGGCCAAACGTGGCATAGAGACGAACACAGTCCGCTCTTGTTTCTTCACCGATGAGGGCGTCCAGGGACGAGGCCCACAACGCGAGATCAAACATCCCGCGGCCACCAAGAATGTCTAGCACAGCCACGGCTCGCCGCACGTCGTTGTCTAGCAGCCCTTGCCAGCGCTTGACCGTCTCCGGTGCCGCCGGATCTGCCTTTACGTCGGCCACAATGCTCGCATCGGTCCAGTCCAGGTAATCATTGGGGTAGGCATCACGGTCTGGCACAGCGCTGAACTGACTCTCCCCAAACCAAACCACAAATTCATCTTTCTCGATGGTGGTTCGCGGCCAATTCGGATAACGCTCCAGAAGCTGATCCCATATTGATTGGACGTCTTCCGCCAGTACGAATCCGCCCTCCCGTAATTTCGCCAGCCGGATGTGGATTGCCCGATCTATGTGACGTTGAAATTCTTCGTCCGAAACTTCGGCGCGGAAATTAACGCGCGGAGGTCCCGCGAGGATTCGCCCACTTAGAATTTTCGCCTCATCGTGTGATAAGAGCGGCCCGATCCGGCTTAGGTATTGGAGCAACTCTCGCCGGGTGTCGACTCCCCACAGAAGACTTGCTGGCTGGGTGTTCACATAGTTGATCGATTCAGAGGCGGATAGCCCGCTGGGTCTACCAGCACTCCAAAGGACAAACCGGCGGAACAGCGGAAACGAAATGCGCGCCCAGTGCGTCACTTCTTCGCGAGCGCGCGAGGAGTCGATTGCGGCGACGCGTTCCCAGACCGCGCGTAGCAGTTGGACGTAGACCGGCCAACAACGAAAATGCCTGTTTTGCAAATGATCATCGATGGATGGTCGGCCGCTGTATGTGGCGTCGAAATCCGAGCTCGCTTCACCAAGATATTCGAGGAACGAAAGGCCCCGTCTGAGAAGTTCTGTAAACTCCCCCAACAACTCCAATACGACGATGTCGGAATCAGTACGCGCCAGAAGTTTCGTGACAACGTCCTGGCTTCTATCACCAGCTGCCGGCATCAGTTCGATTCCGGCATACGATCCCGCGATTTCTGTATCGAGGTCTTCCATCTTGCCCGACCGAAACGGCTTCTTAAACTGAATAGTCGGCGCAAGCCAGGAAAGGACTAGGCTACGTAGAAGTGGATTCCAGTCTTGCTCATCAATCGCGCGATAGTTGCGCAAAACCTCGTAGCTTACGACGCCGCTGTAAACCGGCGCAGCAATGGCGGATAAGAATCTCCAGATGCGTTCAGCGCCGTTTGGCAACTTTGGTGCCTTCGCGTCCGCAATCCGGTTTCGAACTTGTGCTGCCAATTCGGGATGAAGATGGCACCCGTTTTCAATTACCCATCGAATCAAGTCCGGCGCCGCCAGATGGGCGCAGATCCACTGACAGAGACCTTCCGTTGCCTTGTGGAGCGGTGGAACCAAGTTCGACATCGGGGCTCCGGCAACGGCGGGACAGGGACCCAGCCCCGACGGTTCCATCGTGAACAAGCCAGCGGTCGAGAGCACGCCAAGCCACGCAATTGAAGGCGGGGGGTCGAGTTTGGCAAATTTTCGGGCCGCGTAACCATCTTTGAGCGCCCAGGTCATCTGTGAAATCGCCCCCTCGTCCGGCGCGCCGAGCACGCCCGACGGGCTCTGCGATCCGTACTCCAGTACGATCGAAGCTCGATCAAACAAGCCTGTGGCGTAGCGATTTGCGCAATTTCTTAGGGTTTCGTGAAGGAGGCGATGATTGTCCCGAGGGTCATAGACAATGGGCTCAATGCCGCGGCTTTTCCATGTTCGCTCGTCCTGCGCGTCACCACTCGCCGTGATTATGTACGCCACCGCCACGTGTCCGCGCGTGTCTCCACGGTCAGCGGCGAACGCGTCAACGACGTAGCGTATCGCCGGGTCGGAGACGCTGTACCCAACGAATAGTACGGCCGTAGACTGCCGGAACAATTCGGCTAGAAATCGGCTCGCCCACCCTTCTGTGATGTATGCGCGACCGAAATCAGTGCTCGTTAAAACGAGCGATGCTCCCGCTGCATCTCTGGTGTTTCCCAGTCCTCCGTGTAAATAGACAATGCTATTCCAAGCAGAACCGGGCACGGGAAGATATGGCGCGTAGTCGAATCCGCGCCCGCCACCAGTCGCCGAGAGCTCAAATGCGAGGTCAAAGTTTGTCGTGACTAGACGGAGTTGCCCGCTCCGGGAAGTAGCCAGCTTTAGAAGTGCCTCATGCGTGGTAAGGTCAGCATCTGGCTTGAGTTCGAGGATTTCGCGTATTGCCTTCCGAAGCAACGGCTTCCCAATTCGGTTCTCGATCAGGCCCAAGGTTGCATCGAAGGAGCCACGGTTGAAAAGGTCTTGCTCATCTGGCTGTATCGTCCGGCCCAGTTTCGCGTACGCGCTGGTAACTAGTCCCTTAAAATCAGGTAATCCGCATTGCCGCGAGACTCCGGCGCCGATGAATATAGTGAGACCACCGTCCTCCAAAGCATGGAGGAGTTCGACCGGGATTGCAGGGCCGTCCTTTGCGAATCTAACGCCGTCCACATGCCCTCACTTCACGCTAAGTATAGCCAGCCGCAGCGATACCGTGGCCCTTCTCGCTAACTACGTTTTCGGAACGCCTCTGGGTTCCGGCGAGAGAAGTTGCTTGTGTCAATCCCGGGCGATTAGGGAGTTGCGGCACGCCCCGGGTGCCTCCCAAGTGGGGTTGGGGAAGCGTCTGACGGCGCTCTGAGCGCCTGACGCGCGACTCGGAAACTGCTCCGATTCTTGCGCGCAGGCAGTCCTCTTCTTGGGGCAGCTACGACCCATAAAGTAGCTCCGGGGACGCGGCCCGAGATCAATCGCAGGCCTATTTTGACGTCTGTGAAACTACCGACGGGTACGCGTACGCTTTACTTGACGAAAATATAAACCGGCCGCCCGAGCGCACCGCCGCCGCTCGGCAGACTATCCACCTGAATGAGCACCTGCGTGGGGCTGTTCTCCAGCGAAACCGCATCGTTCGGGATCTGGACGTTGATCTGCCACACGCCCACCTGCTGCGGCGCCAGGCCCGAATACTTGACGTTCTGCGGAGGCACGTTATTCGCGCCGCCCACATAGACGGTCGGCGTATACGGGGTCGAAAGTGCGGCGGTCGGCGCGGCGCCATCGGCGGGCATGCCGCTGATATACCCTTGCCCCGTCAAATAAATAGTGACGATGCTCCCCGTGGCTGCCGGATTCGTCGAAGAATTCAGCGTGCCGTCCTGATTGGCAATGATTCCCGGACCCGAACCCGAGGCCGCCTGGGTAAACACGCCGGGCGACACGGGGAACATGGCCACCGTTGTATCGCCAAGCACGCGGCCCGTTGCGGCATCGAGCACCTGAACGTCTGCCGTCCCGTTCTGCGGCGCGTTGCCCGGGACCACGAAGTTGATCTGATTCGGTCCAGCGTAGAACAGCGGTGAGGGCGTACCGTTCACCAGAACCTGAACGCCGTTCAGCTGCTTTGGCAGCGGCGCCGAGCTGGCGGAGACGGAACCCGTGCCGAACTGGTTGCCGCCGGCTGTAGTATACAGCGCGGTGATCAGGCCCGGCGCCAGTGGGAACGCGACGGGAGTCGACTTAATTCCCAGAAAATTCGCGGCGTTGAGCGCGGATAGTCCGGGGTAGAAAATGACCACCCTGCTGGCATCGTCGGCCAGGAAAATATTGCCCCAGTTGTCTTCGGCCACGGCAAGCGGAGCGTAATCTTTCAGTGTCGTATTAGGTGTGAAACTGCCGCTGCCGAGGAGAGTGTTGAAAGCCGGATATCTAAGCGCCGAACCCGTGCCCGCGTCGGCCACCCAGATGTCTCCTGTCGCCTGATTCACGTCCACGCCACGGGGAGAACTGAGTCCCGAGGTGAGCGTCAGAGCCGCGTACTCCCCGTTGATCGCGGCGGGAGCGCGGTTAAAGATCGCGACCCGGCCGTTCGCTGTATCCGCCACATAAAGACGGTCGTCGGTATCGACGGCGATGTGGTGGGGCGAGTTCAATTGGTTCAGGCCGGATCCGCTGAGCGACGAGTCCATATCGGACTGTCCGAAAACGATCGTCGCGGCCTCAAAGCTTGTCAGGTCGTCGGACTTTCCAGGGAAGAACAACACGCGATTATGGGTCAAATCCGAGACGAGAAGACCGTTATCGCCGTCGAGCGCAAGCCCGTAGGGTGCAGCCATGGTTTGCGACGTAGCGTCGGTGATCTTGACCGCGAAGCCAGGCTGGCCCAGCACCAGATCGGCCGATTCCGTGATGGCTACAGGCGTCCCCGGCTGAAAATTGGCGAAAGGCGCCGGAAAACGCAGCACTCTGGAGTTGCCGGTGTCGGCGACATACAAATTTCCATTCGAATCGACCACCAGGCCCGTCGGAACGCTCAGGTTGTTCGAGGACGGCTGGTTGTTCGGGTAATCGCTGATCGAATGGAGGAAATCCGGCTGTCCGATGACGATGTCCGCGAACTGCCCCGGCTGGATGTTGCGCAAATCGTAATATCCCAGCACCCGGTTGTTGTAGGGGTCGGAGACATACAAATGAGGAACGGCGGAACTGAAATCGACGGCGATGCCCGCGTCGGCCGCAACGCCGGCATTCGAAAAATTGAATTCCCGGCCTTCAATGAGGTTTGGCGAATTGAGCGTTAACTGGAGCTGGCCAAGCACCCGAGTGCCGGGTCCGAACCCAGAGCCAGTTTGCGGCAACACGATCATGCGGTGGTTCTCCGCATCCGCAACGTAAAGCTCCGAGTTGAAAAAGAAAGCTCCGACCGGCGCGGACAATGTGGATGGCCCCGCCGCAGGCGAGCCCTGATTAGCGCTTCCGCCGGCAAAACTCGTCTGCCCAACCACGGCGATTGCGGCCTGGAAAAAGGGATTCCCGTTCCACTGCTCCACTGGAAGAAACAGCAGAATCCGGTTGTTGAACGTGTCCGACACGCCGATCTGATTGCCAACAGCGAAAAGGGCGCTCGGCGAAGCCTGAAACTGGAACTCGCTGACTGCGGCTGGCGGCGGACTGCTCTGGTCCACCCCCAGCATTCGGGACGCCGCTTGTCCGATCGAAAACGTGCCTGTAGAAGCGTTCGGAAACCAGACCAGCACCCGGCCGCGCTGGTTACTTACCGATTCGGACACGAACAAACGGCCGGCCGCGTCGAACGCGATGCCCGTCGGCGCTTGAATCGAAGTGAACGAAGTCAGTGCGGGGGCGGGCAACCCGGTGCCGTTCGACACAAAGTCGGCCTGGCCGAGGACAATATCGGCAACCGGCCCCGACGTCGCCTGCGCGCCCAGCACATTCGCATTAAAACGCAGAATTCGATTGTTCCCCGCATCGGCGACCCACAGGTTGCCGGACGCGTCGATGGCGAGCGACGCGGGAAAAGTGGTGCTGGAGGAGGAAAAGAACAGAGACGAAGAGGACAGGCCGCCCTGATTTGCCGCACCGGTCGAAAAGCCTGGCTGGCCGATGACGATATCGGGAAACACCGTCGCCGTCTGCTGGAAGGGTTTGGGAAATCGGAGTATCCGGTTGTTTCCCGCGTCGACCACATACAAATTCCCCGCACCGTCCACCGCAACGCCCTCCGGCCTGGTCAGCCCCGTGGTTCGCGCCGAGAACGCGGGTCCCTGCGCCAGGGTCGTAACAAAGTCGGGCTGGCCGATGACAAGATCTGCGAACTGGCCATTGGCGAAGCCGGTTGCGCTCTTGAATCCCAGAACCCGGTTATTCCCCGTGTCCGCAACGTATACGGATGCCGGATTCGTGCTGCCATCCACCACGACACTCTCGGGGGAGAGAAATTCTCGCCCTTCCACCAGGTTCGGACTCACGCTGGTAAGAGTCGTGGAAGTCTGGCCGATTACGCGTGTGGGCGTAGGGTTGAGAGTGATCTGAGCCGCCGCGCCGATGCAAAACAAACAAACGAGGACCGTTAGGCGGAAGGGTCGCATGACAGAAAGAGCTGGCGGCGGGGAAAGAAGCCCCTATTCAGCAACATAGCACGGAACGGCGGATTGAGAGCCTGTTCTCGGGCCGAACGGGCAGAACGAACCCGGGAAACGAGCTCCCGCCCTGAAATTCGCTGGGCGGAGCTTGGGGCAAGGCGGGCGGCGAGCAGACCCGCATCGGTGACAGTCGGGATTGTCTTCGCCGCCACTCGGGCGCAGAATCAGGTGGGCGCCACGGTGAAGGATAGTGCGCGATAGCGGTGTGAAACCGGGAAGGCGGTCAGAAACGCCACACGATTCTCGAGAAGACGCTGCGCTTTACTTCCGATGAATTTACAATCGCGTACGCGTCGTTGTTTTCCAAATGGTGGTCGGAGAGAAGGTTCTGCCCGACCAACTCGATCTGCACGCGCTCGGAGTATCGCCACGTGAGTTTGGAGTCGATTCGGGTGTACGAGGGGACGGCCTGCGCTGGCAGGCTCCCGACAAAATAGACGCTAGAATCCCATTCCATGCGGTGCGGCAGCACGATATGGGAGCGACACTGCGCCTGATGGACCGGGCTGGAACCCTGCGTGTCGGCGACGCTCGTCGTGTCGAGGCTGGTCGGGTCGGTATGCAGATGCATTTCGAGGTACGAATAACCGGGACTCAACGTCCACCAGTCGGCTACGGTCCATTTGACCGACGCCTCAACGCCGTCGGTGATTCCGTGCATCTTGTTGGCGAACGATATCGGATTGACGGTCAGAGGCGCACCCTCAAAGGTCTCGACGTACGATGGCTGCGGTTCCTGCGACTCCAGATGGTTATAGGTATTGATAAACGTGGCCACATCGATCGATAACCGGCTATTGAACTGAGTCCGAAAACCCGCTTCGTATGCGATCAGATTCTCATCGTCCAAAGCGGGGTTGCCGACGAGAACGACTTCGGTTGGTCCCGGCAAAGCGGCAAGCGCCGCGTTGAGATCGGTGTCATGTCGCGTCGGACTCCGGTGCGCGTTGGAAACAGCCGCCCAAAACGTCCGGCGCTTGTCGGGCGTCCAGGCCAGGCGGGCACTGGGAGCAAGGTCGAATCCGTCAAAGTAGCCTCGTTCCAGTTTGGCGCCCAGGTACAAGAAGAGACGGTCGGACTTCAGCGTAATCTGATCCTGCGCAAAGAGATTAAAGAGCCAGCCGACCTCATCGGCGGGAGAGAAGGCCTGGTCGATCGTGCCGGCGGTTTGGTCGGACGTGTAGCGATAGCCGACTCCCCAGGTGAGATCGTGGCGGGAGCCCAGGATAAAATGATGACGCAAGTCGAAGTCGACCGTGTCGCGGTGCTCGCTCGATTCGGGCCCCGATCTCGTGTACCTGTCGAAATAGGACTGTATTGTGATATCGGAAGTGGGCGAAAGCGCGCGCGTCCATCGTCCCAGAATGTTGCCTCCCGACAGTCCGGTACTCCGGTAGGCGATGACGTTTTCGGGAGGCGAGAGGACGGAATGCACAATCGAAGCGCCTTCGTCTCCCGTATAGAGATCGCCCTGAACCGTGAATGTATCGCTCGGGTTCGGGTTTGAGTCCAGACGGAAACCGCCGTGCATCAGATGCATGCCGTCGCGCCCGTCTTGTCCGTTCAGGTCCGGAAAGTGATCCTGATTCAGGTAGTCCGCAAAGACCCTGTAGGCGGTTTCGCCGTTGATGGCGCCGCCGTACCGAACCGAGCCAAAGCCCTGTTCCGACGTGCCGCCGCCCGCGGTCACTAGCCCCCCGACCGTGTCCTGCGCCCGGCTGGTGATGATATTGATGACACCGTTGACGGCGTTATCGCCCCATACGGTGCCTCCGGGTCCGCGAATGACTTCTATGCGCTCGATGTTTTCGAGCGGCACATCGACAGTGTCCCAGGTGACTCCGCCGAGCAGTGGTGTGTAGACTGCCCGGCTGTCCACCATCACCAGGAGCTTATTCGCAAACTGAGAGTTGAAGCCCCGCGCTGAAACGGCCCAGGTGTTCGCGTTGATCTGCGCAACATCGAGGCCCGGCACCATTCGCAGCAGGTCGGGGATGTTCGTCGCTCCGGATTTCCGGATGTCGTCCTGTGATATGACTGAGACGGCCGCAGCGACCTGGGCCAGCTTTTGATCCTCTTTCGACACCGAGGTTACCTGAATGTTCATCAGGTCTTCGAGCGATGCGCCGGACAAGCCCTGCACCGCCGGCAACTGTGGCGCAGCTGATAGTGGGATTGCCGGCAGTGACACAACCGCGGCGACTAACCTCAGCATGAACTGCGCTCCGCAAAATCTGCCGGCCTCGGGTACAGTACGTTCCATCTAAACCCCATCCCAGTGGTCGGGCGTTTTCCGCCCTTCGAGCCAACGGCGGCAGGACGAGCCGCCACGGCGGTCCTCAATGTCATATCGGTCGGATTTGGAGGGATTTGAATCGATAAACTAAGCCAACGGGGATACGGGGGTCGGGAGACGGCTTTCCGTCGCGCCGACTTCAGCCCGCCGCCCGGACTTCCGGCGGCTCATAGAAAGGGGGGCCGGATGGTTGCCCGCTCAGAGGTGTAACATTTGTCTTGACCCTCGCTCCAGGCTCACGACCGCTCACTGACAGCCCGATCGCCCTCGTCGCGGGCCTGCTCGGGCTGATCGCCTGCTTCCCCGCCTCCGCCGCAGTCCCCTGCGAGAGCCTGACCGCGCTTGCCATCGCGGAAACGACCGTCACGTCCGCAATGCTCGTACCCGCCGGAGCGCCGCTCGCCGGAGTCGGCCGCGGTCGCGGCGGCGCGATGAAACTGCCCGCCTTTTGCCGGGTCGCGGCCGTCTCAAAGCCCGCGAACGATTCCGAAATCCACTTTGAAGTTTGGCTGCCCGCGGCGGAATCATGGAACGGAAAATTCGAAGGCACCGGCAATGGCGGTTACTCCGGCGCGCTCGACTACGCCGCAATGCAGAAGGCTCTCAGCGAGGGGTTCGCAACAGCTGGCTCCGACACCGGCCACTCGGGCGACGACCTGAAATTCGCGGTCGGCCATCCCGGCAAGATCGACGATTGGGGCTGGCGCGCCGTCCACACGATGACGGAGGCGGCAAAACTTGTAGTTCGCGCGAACTACGGGCGTTTTGCAGAGCATTCCTATTTCGCGGGCTGCTCGACCGGTGGCCATCAGGCCCTGATGGAGGCACAGCGGTTCCCGGCCGATTATGACGGAATCGCGGCCGGTGACCCCGGTAACAATCGCGTCCGGCTCAACGTCGGATTTCTGTGGTCGTGGCTGGCGCTCTATAAGGAACAAGGCAGCACGATGCCGGCGTCAAAACTGCCGATGATCAATCGCGCGGCGATCGAGGCCTGCGACGAGATGGACGGCGTCAAGGACGGACTGATCTCCGAGCCGCTGCACTGCAAATTCGATCCCGCAACGCTGCTATGCAAAGGCGCCGACAGCGACGCCTGCCTGACTGCGCCGCAGGTTACAGCGGTGCAAAAGATTTACGATGGCGCGAAGAATTCGCGGACCGGCGAGCAGCTATTTTCGGGCTGGGTGCGCGGCAGCGAACTCGGGTGGGCCGGCTATTTCGTGGGTCACGCGGAACCGGCGCGGATCGACTTCTGGCGCTATTGGGTGTTCGGCGATCTGGCCTGGGATCCGCGCGGTTTCGATTTCGACAAAGACGTTGCGTGGGCCGACACCGCGATGGCTGCGATTAACTCCAACAATCCCGATCTCAAAGCGTTTCGCGCGCAGGGCGGCAAGCTGTTGTTGTATTCGGGCTGGGCCGATCCCGTGGTGCCGCCCGGCGACGTTGTCCGCTACTACGAGGCGGTTCGGAAGTTCACGCAAACGACCGACGATTTCTTCCGCTTGTTTATGGTGCCGGGCATGGGGCATTGCAACGGAGGCCCGGGGCCTTCGACGTTCGATGCGCTGGGTGCGCTGGACGCGTGGGCGACGAAACGTGTCGCGCCGGAGAAGATCGTCGCATCGCACTCCACCAATGGCGCGGTCGACCGGACGCGCCCGCTGTGCCCGTATCCGCAGGTCGCCCGCTGGAAGGGGACAGGGAGCAGCGACGAGGCCAGCCAATTCGTATGCACGGGCGAGGCGAAACCGGCGGCTCCCGCGGCTAAGAAATCGAAATAGCTCTGGGCGGGGGCCGGTCACAATCGCCGGTACAGCGCCGATTCGGCGAGCGACCGTCGAAAATACCCGGCGCTGAATTGGTCTTTCGGCATCGCCTCCAGATAGCGGTGAGCGGCGAGGACGCGTCTGCGGTCGTCGGCCTTGCGCGCGGCATCGTTGAGGCCGTCGAAATACAGCGGATATTCCGGTCCGAGGTATTCGACAACCGACGGCAAAGGATTCACAAGCACCGGCGTGTGACGGACAATGCACTCGATCAGCGTGTTGTTGCAGACGCTGTCATAGAGGTCTACGAACACGAGGTTTTCCGCGAGAAGATTGTCGAACGCGTCGTTATCGCGGTAAGGCAGTTCCACGACTCCCGCCTTGTCGCAGGTCGATAGATCGACATGTTGCGCTTCCCGCGCCAGGATTCGGCGGAACTCCTGAATCTTATCGTCGCCGACCGGCTGCAGCATGGCGCGCCGGAGCGTGCGCACCGGCAATTGATAGATGGAATGCAGACGGCGGAGCCACCAGCCGATCTGAACGATCTTCGGATCGGGATTGGCTTCGTATCGGGACCAGTCGAAGCGGATTTCCGGCACTTCCGTCGGATGCACGAGCGCGACGACTTCAAAGCTGGTTCGCGCGCGCAGCCAGTTTGCCATCCATTGCGAGAACGTGACGATGCCCACGCATTGGGGCGCGCTGGCGAGCCATGCTTCGCTTTGCAGAAGAACCTGAGGCGCGGAGTAGTATTCATGCCATTCCGGAATGCCAGGCGGATTGTGCAAAAATGCCAGCCAGGGTTCTTTGTAGGGGATGGTTCCGTCGCGCCGCGTTTCGGCGAGTCTCCAGCCGAAGGTCGCCTCGGTGAACGTGTCGGTCAGCAAGCCGTTCGGCGTGCAGAGCGGTTCCAGCGCCGCGAGCGCGAATGCCCAGCCCGACCGGTGCTCGGGACGCGACATCGCCTCCCGGATTCGCAGCTTCGGAGCAAAGGCCAATCGACGATTTTACTATCGTTCGTTTTGACGAACGGTACGTCGAGTACGTAAACTTCGGATATGACTCTGGAGGAAGCGGTGATTCGATCGCAGTCGGCCTATCCGAGGATTTATCTGGCGTGCCATACGCGGCACCGGAATGCGCGGACGACGTCGGAGAAAATCTCTCAACGCGATGGCGCCATTCTGGCCCATCTGCACGACGACGTTCCGCTCGCGCAATCGTCGCTGGCCCGGCACATGGGCGTGGCGAAGTCCACGCTGTCGGAGGCGCTTTCCGGACTTGAGACCGCCGGTTATGTGTTGCGCACGCGCACGGGCAGGGAGACGACACTTCTGCGAACCAGCACAGGAACGCGCGCCATGAGCCGCGGTTCGGTGCTCGAGCCCACGCGTTTGCGGCGGATTCTGAAATCGCTCAACCGTCCCGACCTGGTGTCCGCTATACAAGGGATCGAAATTCTCGCTCAAGCCACAAAACCGGCCATCGAAAGGAAAAGAAATGCCGGTTAAAACGACTCGGTTTTCTCCAACCGACGCCATCCTGCACGCCCACGCAACGAACAATCGCATCAACACATACCTGATCCGCAATCTGCCGGAGGAAGCGTGGCGGGCAACGCCTCCAGGGGGCAAGGGCCGCGACATCGCGTCCATCGCCGCCCACATGCATAACGTTCGGCTCATGTGGCTGAAGGCCATGGGCTCAAAGGATCTGCCGCCCAAGCTCGACCCGTCCACGGTGACGTCCGAGGAAGCCATCGAACACCTCGACGCCAGCTTTCGAGCTCTCGAAACGGAGCTGAAGAAAGCGCTCGAATCCGACGGCCGAATCAAGGGTTTCAAGCCGGACGCCGCCAGCTTTTTTGCCTACCTGATGGCGCACGATGCGCACCACCGCGGCCAGATCACGATGCTCGCGCGGCAAGCTGGTCACCCGGTCGGCCAGTCCACTGGGTTCGGCTTGTGGGAGTGGGGAACCCGATAGGCGGCGAACCAATAAATCGGGATACAAAAGAATACAAATTCCCGCCGCTATCCGTTTGCCGATTGTGATACGCTGGCCGTCGGATAGCGAGTGGCCGGATTAACGCCACGGGGTCGCGATTGAGCGTGCTTGCGAATGAACGAAGCTGCGGAATTTGCCGCGGCGCTTCGGTTTGCGGCCAGCGTCTCAGATACCTGAACGGGTGAAAATAATGACGAAGAAAAATGCTTTGATTTATGCGGTTGCGGGCGGATTTCTGCTCGTGGCGCAAGTGGTTGCACAGGGTCCGCCGGATGGGCCTCCGGGCGGTTTCGGACCGGGTGCACCAGGCGGCCGCGGCGGAAGCGGCGCCGGCGGGCGCGGTGGCC